>CABQHF010000056.1 GCA_902463905.1 uncultured Faecalibacterium sp.
GCATCTGCAAGCAATGTGTCTGTCTATACAAACACCATTTGCGTTGCAAAATACTTGTTGGGAACACCCAAACCCTTGAACTGCATCCAATGGATGCAGGCTGTGCGATTGCATCGCTGAATAGTAGCGCCGCTATACAGGATAGGAGCACCTTGTCAATAACACCGCTGTCGTTATTCATCTACGCCAAAATCTTTTACCTTCAGCGTTTTACAGTTCTCCATCACGGTGCGCACAATGGGCATGGGCAGGCCGTCCGGTGCGTCGGCAGTGACATCCAGCGTTACCGAAACTTTGCAGCCGTCCGTATTGAGCAGGTGGGTGATGACCTCTTCCACCAGCCGCTGCACATCACGGTTGATGCGGGTAGTGTCCAGTTCCGCAGTCATGTAGAACCGTGTGTTTTTTGGCTGCGGAGGAGCGACCGCAGCAGGCTGCTGAGTCGTTGGCGGCTGGTGCAGCGTTACGGTCGGGTCAATGGGCGCATCCGGGGGAATATTGAAGAGCGTGGGCTGCTCACCGCTCGTTGCGGTGCGTGCAGGCTGCACGACTGTTGCAGAAGCGCTCTTTTCCACAGCGATCTGCTTCAGGGCAGGCACGGTCTTGACCAGATAATCCGAGGTGTTGATGCAGTCCACAAACTGGTTATACCGCAGTTCTACATAGCGGTCGCCGGTGTAACCGGCTGCAAGAGCAAAATACTCCTGCGAGTTCAGGCCGGTGCGGATGGCATCTTCCAGCACACTGTACTTGGCAAGGCGGGGCAGATAGCAGTAGGTGCACAGATACTCCCACAGCTTCTTGATCTGGATGCAGTCGGTGTCTTTCCACAGCACATTATTCAGCTCCATCAGCAACAGAGCAGGTGCCCATTTGGTGATAAGAGTCTCGCTTTGCTGCATTTTGCGGGAAGCCTTTGCCACGATGCTGTCCGTGCCGCCGGAAATGCGGCTGGCGTCCCACTGGATGGTTTTCATATCCACAAAACAATCGATCTCCGGGGTCAGCAGCCAGCAATAGGTCTCCTTGATGCGGGCCTCTACGGTATCGTTGCAGCGGTGAAGATTGGCGTCCACCTCTTTATTCTGGGCGGCATCAAGGTTCAACGTTTCCTTGTCATCCTGAATAGAACGCCATGCACGGAAGTCCCGGACGGCCTGTCGGAGAGAGAGCATCGCCTCCTGATCCGGTGCCACGAAAGCCAGCATATTGCGGTAGGTGCGGGGCTTTGAGCCGTGGTTGTTCAGGATGTTTTCAGCAGCAGTGATGGCGGCACTCGCTCCTGCGTTGGCACGGTGGGTGTCCTCGGTGCGAAGGATGACCAGCCGGGCCGCCTGTTCGTCCGGGACATCCAGCGAGGAAGCGGGGCAGACGTGCAGACCTGCAAACGGTTCTTCCCGGCGCAGCTTTTTCAGCCGGGATTCGATTTCCTCGATCACATCGGCTTCGGCCACCTGCGTTGCACGGTCCTGCGCAGTTTTGCGCAGAGTGGGGCGGGTGTCGAACCAGTAGCGGTCGCCGTTGGTGTTGGTGTAAAGGTAGGCCAGCGAGCCTCGCAAGGTGTTCAGGGCGTCGTTGAAGTCAGCAATGTTTTCACCGGGCTGGACAACACCCAGCCGGATGCGGGATGCTTCGATACCTCGCACTGCCTGTGAGCGCACGGTGGGAGCGCTGCCCAGCATGATGGTGCGTGCCACCCGGCGGGATGCCATAATGCGCCCATACCGCTGGTTGCTCTGGTCCTTCTGGTAGGGGACAGAGTTCTTGCCGTCGATCTCGGTGTTGACGATGGAGTTCCAGCCCTCCGGCAGATAGCGGATCAGTTCATCCCGGACGTTGGGAACATCCAGCGAAAGAGAACCCGGCATGATCATGGCGCTGGCATCGCTGCCCATCCACAGCTCATGGATGACCGCAGCCATCAGCCGCAGCACGCCGCGGGTGCGCTGGAACCGCTCCAGTGTGGACCAGTCATCGTATAGGCGGTCGAAGATCTCCGGGTGAATGGGGTAGCAAGAGATCATCCGGTCGCGGTACTCCACCTCTTTGACCTCCGGCGGAAAATCACTGGGGTTGGTCTGGTACAGCTGGCTAAACTGAGTACAGACCCGGTCGCGGGCTTCTGGGTCCTTGCAGTCAAGGAACAAGCGGCGGCGCACCACCTCAAAGCCTTCGTTGGCGGCAACGGGCTTCCAGATGGATTCCATCCGCCCGAAGGTGTGCTCGATGGTTTCCAGTGCGGTCTTTCCCGCTTCGCCGCCGATCTCAATATCAGATTCTGGGATAGAAGCCACCACGAGACTGTTCTGGCTGGCGCGGGTGGCTTCGGTGATCTCCTGAATAAAGGAGATGAAGTTGTCGAAAGAACCAGCAGGCAGACCCTTGACACCGTAGATGCGCTTTGCGTATGCCACCAGCTCGTCCATCAGCACCAGACAGGGGCCGCAGGCATCGAACAGATTTTTCAGTGCTTCGCTGCCGGGAGAAACGCCCTTTTTGTCGGCTTCCTTCACAAAATCGTACAGTTCCGGCCGCCCGGCGGATTCTGCCAGCTGTGCCGCCATCTCGCCCCACAGGGTATTGATGGTGATACCAGGGAAGTTGATGGGCCGTTTGGTGCGTGTGGGGTCCAGTGCGGTGCCCACAAGCACCGCCACATTTGCCTTGGGCAGGGCAGATACCCCTGCCTGCGCCAGTACAGGCTTGATGTTGGGAATGCGGTCTGCCGATACCTTGCCCCGCATCATGTGATAAAGAGCCAGCATACTGTGAGTCTTGCCGCCGCCAAAGGCGGTTTTCAGCTGGATGACCGGCTCGCCATCCTTTCCGCTGACCCGCTTGAGTGCCTGCACCAGCAGACCGGTCATGCCCTCGGTGACGTAGGTGCGAGCAAAAAACTCCACAGGGTCACGGTATTCAAAGGCACCCTCGCCCCGTGCCACCTGTGCCAGATCGGCGGCAAACTCTGCGTTTTTGTAGCGTCCCTGCGCTACATCCGGGTGCGGCTCCATCACGTCCCGCCAGCTGGGCAGACCGGACAGTGTTTTGCTCATAATGCCGGTGTGGGCGGCCTTGGGCTTCGCCGGGGCGGCAACCTCCATCACGTTGGTGGAACCTTCAGCACTGCCGTAGCGGAGCTGGCGCAGAATTTTGCGAATCTCCTCGGCGGCTTCGTCGTCAAAGGCTTCGCACAGGCGCGCCATGGTGTCCAGCGCACGCCATGTGTCATCCTCCGAAAAATCGGCTCCGCCGATGTGGGCCAGCTTGTTGCGCACCCCCATCAGCTCTTTTGCCCAAGTGCGGTAGTCGATGGACAGTTTCCGCTTGAACAGATCGTTCCATTTGCGGTCAAACAGACGCAGGCAGTTTGCCATATCCAGCGAATCCATCAGGGTGGCGTAATCGCCGTTGTCGTCCGGCAGATCCCGCACCTGATCGGAAAGGGTCATCAGCACCTCCTGCCACCAGTTGTCCTGATATTCCCGGCGCATTTCCTGACAGATATAGCCTGCCAGCAGCGGGTGCAGCACCCGGAACGCCTGCTGTACTTTGGTGTAATTCTCGCTCATTGTTTCGTTCCTCCCGGTATTGCATCAAAAGAAAGAGGTCTGCTCCGGCGTTGCCTGCTGCAGCTCTGCGGCACGGGACTGGATCTCCCGCCATGCCACCACAAGGGCGTTGTAAGCGTAGCCCTCCTGCGTCCAGCCCTTGCGCTCGGCAAGGGTGTATAGCCGGTAGGCAAGGTCCTTGGCACGCTCGGCGTTAGAGCCAAGCATGGGTGCCACGATCTGGGCACACGCCTCTACGCCGCCGGTCTCCATGGCGCGGGTAAGCTGCTGGCAGAGCAGCCAGATGCTCTCCTCTCGCGTGTCCACCTTTTCCGGCAGCTCCTCGCGGGTCAGCAGCCGGACGATGCCCTTTTCGGCGCTCAGCACACCCTTTGCCGCCAGTGCCGCCACCGAGGTGTTCTTGGCGCGTGCCAGCGTATCTGCATCGCCAAATTTAAGGTTGTTGAAGGCATTCTGGGTGTACAGGTCTACGCAGAAACGGCTGTTGGCGTCCAGTTCGCCGTCCTGCTCGTTAAAGTACACATCCAGTTCCTGATTGATGATCTGCAGCGCACTGCGCACGGTCATGGCACTGCCGTCTGCTTCCAGCACCCGGCCATAGCGGGAGTACACCCCCATGCCGGGGCCAATGGCGGACTGCGCCAGGTCCACAGGCGCAATGTTGCTGCGCTGGAGCTTTTGCAGCGCCGGGCGCAGCTCTCGTTTCAGCTCTGAAATAAAGCCCCGGCGGGTGGTCTGGGGTGCCTCTGCCGGGCGCTTGCGGCACACCAGCACAATGGAGGAGGCAAGGGCATTGGTGCCGGATGCAATGGAACGGTTTGCCATTTCGGTGCGCATGGGCCATGTGCCGGTGATAGCAAAGCCTGCCCGGATGATGGCACTGAGCATAGTCTCCCAGCCGGTAGAGGCGGTTTTGGAATCCTCGTCTGTGTCGCTCTGCTTGTAGGCGTAGTAGATGGTTACCGGAATGTCTTCACGGGCGTACTGGTAAATTTGATGGCAGGTGTGCAGCATTCCGTCCTCAAAGAAATCCCTTGCTTTTTCGGTGCTGCCCTCAAAGCGGTAGGGGGTCGCCACCAGTTCTTCTGCCTTGGGCACCAGCATGGTGCGGAACAGCTTGGGGTAGGTGTCTTTCAGGGACTGCCGCATCCAGACATAGAAGAAATCGGACAGGTCTGCATAGCCGATGTTGTCATAATAGGGAGGGTCAGAGGAAACCATAATATTCCGCAAGCCGCAGTCGCTCTGTGCGTCAAATTGGCTGACTTCTGCATTCCCATGTGCTGGAAGTTGTTCTATGCAGCGAACGACCCAATCCAGCATATTTTCATAACTGCCGGAAGAGGAACAAAACGGATTTGCTTCTGCAAAATCCCAAACCATGGGAATTGCCTGACGACCGAAGGTGTTTCGCATTTTTTCGCCGGAGTTATGCCAAGAACAAATGGAGGAGTTGTAATCCGTCATTTTGTCGATGACAAATGCCAGATACACTCCAACAGCTTCACCGCAGGCTCTTGCGCCGGAGCCGCCTGCGCTCAGGGCAATGTGGTCGTTGACAACGCCTGCGGCAACGGCATCCGCCTCCGCTTTTGCCTGCGCTTCTGAAACTAGCGAGCTGAAGGTGGTAAGGGCAGTCAACTGGCGGTTAGTAAAAAGGTCACTGTAATCCGTCATGCCAAAGGCGGGAGGACTGAACCAGCGCGGATTTTCCGGCATGGCACCGCTGGGGTAACTTTCCGGTGCAGGAACATCAGCCGCAATGGTCTGCTCCACATCAGGAGAAAGATAAATGCGCCCATGTTTGCCTTCGCCTACAACTGCCATTAACTGACTGCCGATTTCGTGCGCTTTTCCATGTTGCTTGACATAAGCATCCGTTGTGATTTCGCCGCAACAAGGGCATTTGAAAACGGCACTGCGACCTACTTTGAACGATTCATATTCTTTAGGACATTTGCCGTACTGTACCTCAAAATGGACGTTGTTGCCCTCTGTGATGGGCTTGACCCATGCTTCCTTGCCTTTCTTTTTGGAAAGCACAAAGGTGCTTGCCAGCGGCATCTCGCAGCCACAGGCGGGGTTGGGGCACTTGACGGTGCGTGCCCAGATCCATGCAATGACGGTGGCTTCGCCGCCGCCCTGCTCATGGGGCACTTTTACCTTAGGGTACAGGTGACCGATGCGGCGGAACGCCTCCCGCTTCATCCACTCGCCGTAATACTGCACATCGGCGGCAAGCCCCTGCGCACCCTGCCAGCCGGCTGCGCCATCCAGCCGGGTGCGGCTGTCCGGGTTGACCGGTGCCTGCCCAGCAAACCGGGGCGGGATCTCGATCATGGCTTTGTTGATCATCACCGCCACGGGGTTCAGGTCGTGGGCGTGGGCTTCCAGCCCCAGCCGCTGGGCTTCCAGCGGAATAGCACCGCCGCCGGCAAAGGGGTCCAGCAGAGCAGGAGGGTTATTGTTGGTGGAGCGCAGGATCTCTGCCTTGGCAGCCGCCAGCACCTCCGGGTCGTTGGAGTTTTCCCACTTGACCAGCTTTTCCAGAATGCCAAACAGCCGTTGCCGCTCGGCGTTCTGGGCTTCCTCGGTGGGGTACAGCTCCGGGTGGGCAGAGGGGTCGTCCACAAGGCTGGACCAGATCACGGCTCTTGCAGCCGCCAGCGGACGCCGTGCCCACCACAGATGCAAGGTGGACGGATGCCCGTGCCGGATGGATTTTTCCCGCGCTGCCTCCGCATTGATCGCTTCCAGCGGAAGGGCAACTTCGATCAGCTTTTTAGATGCTGCCATTATCTTTTTTCTCCTTTCGGAAGCGGCTGTTGCGGCTTTTTATCTAAAGAACTTGTACAGACCGTTTTGATGGGGCGTGGAAGGTCTTTAGAAGGGCGGACCGGAATATTAGAGTTGTTATTATCAGACATTTTTCTTTCCTCTTGTAATGGAACGATTTGTTGTTTTTCTTTTATGTGTCTTGAATTTAGGGCGATAAGAGGTCGTTGTAGTTGGAATTGGCGAGGGACGGTGTCCGGGAGACTTCCGTTCAATACGGTTGTCTTTGTGGCTGGAAAATGGATGAGAATGGGTTGATTTTATGCGACACTTAATCGTACGAGGCTTTTTCATGGTTGTATAGCAATCCTATCATGTGTAAAGAATGAAAAACATGGCGTTTCCTACGGCAAGGATTCCAACAGAAATCAAAAAACAAATCATAGATGCCTTTACAAGGAAGACGCGTTTATCGTTGTTTTTCTTCTTGCTGTTTTGTACAGAAGAAAGCTGGCAAATCCACTGCCAATCATAATCAGGTCTGCCGTTGTACTCGGCTCTATTGCGGTATAACTGGTCTTCAAATTCGGTTGCATTTAACATGGTTTGATATTGAAATCTCCATTGTGCAATAATTGCTAAAACTAAGCTAATAATTAAAGGAACAAAAGAAATCTCTGCCAAGTACATGATTTGATGGTCGGGAATAGATGAATACTCGGTTACAAGTGGCAATGCCATTAAAATTGCAGCTGAGAAGAGTGAAAAAGCAGTTAACATTTGACCAGCCTGATTTAGAATGCTTTGTTCTCGCTTGTCTTCAAGTTCAAGAGAAAACTTTCCTAATTCCTTCGCATATTCCATTCGTAAGGATTGCTCGGATTCTGGCGCACGTTCAACAGTCTCAGATTCCATATTTTCCTCATTTCTCGTAAACGACCTCGGCGTTCTGCACAAGGTCGCGGATATCAAAATTCACACTGGTGGCGGTAAAGTCCGGCGGGTTGCGGAAGGGGCGTTTCAGGTAGACCGTGTGGGTGTGGGCACCGTCCACCTCTACAATGGCAAGCAGAAACTCCTCCGGCTTGTTCAGCCCCGTCAGGATCTCGTTTTTGGAGACGGTAACGGTCTGGGCACCCTTGGCGCGTCCCTTCACCTCGATAAACCGCAGGCAGGCTTCGCCGCTGCGCAGCCGGGGCGGGATGGTGGATTCCACATCGTAGCCCACCTTCTGGGCGCTCACATCCCGCGGCAGGTAACCGAACGCCTGCTCCAACTGCATCACCGCATTCATGGCGGCAAGCTCGATGGCACGCTTGTCACCTTGGCTGAACAGTGTGGGCTGTGGAGTGCCCATCAGCTGCCGGAGCAGCCTACCGGGCAGCACCAGCGCACCGCCCACCACCACCGGCGGGGCGGGGGAGATGAGCTTTTCCGTTTCCAGCTCTGCAAGCCGCTTCTGCATCCGGGAGGCAAGCTCTTCTGCCCGGCGGGCCGCCATCTGGGAGTTGAGCCGCGCATTGGGTTTGCCGGCGGCTTCCTTTTGCTTCAGGTCTGCCGCCCGGTAGTCCCAGTATTGGATCTCAGCGGTCAGGCGTTCTTTCACGGCTTTGGCAGTCTTATCCAGCAGCTTCTGCTTCCGTGCTTTCACCTCGGCAAAATGCTGGGGCAATAGCTGCGCGATGGCATAGCCCCGGGCACGGTTCTCTACGTCGTGCTTCAGCCAGTCCTGTGCTTGAATGTAGGGCAGGGCGGCGGTGCGCTCTGCCTCAGTGGGGGCACGGTAATCCAGATAGGGCGCGTAACCGGCGCTGCTGGCGGTGCCGTCCTCCTTCAGCTCCACAAAGTGGACGTGCTGGGAGATAATCCGCTTGGTGCCGCCCGGCAGCAGAACGCCATCCTGAATGGCATCCTCGATGTAAAACAGCAGCCGGGGGTCGGTGCTGTCGTCGCTGTCATCCACGAAAATCGTGCCCTGCTTGAGTACCTCGGCATTGCGCTCCCGCACAAGATCAATGACGGCTTCCAGCAGCGGATGTCCGGGACAAAGCAATTCGGCTGGGATCATGCCCTGCACATTGCAGCGCTCTTTTTCAAAGCACACCCGTTCGTATCGTTGCAACACTGGCTCCCCAAAGCCGATCTGCATATCCCGGCTGCGCACCGCCGCGGGCACAAAGGTGATCTCGTAGCGTCCGGTCTCGCGAGGGCGTATCTTGCCACCCACAGAGCGGAAGGCTTCCAGAAAGAATGCCTCGATAAAGTGGGGTTGCAGCTTGTGCGCCTCCATCCGCTCCATCTCTTCCCGGATGGCAGAAACCTTCTGCACGTCCATGGTGTCGTCGGTCAGAGCACGCTCATCCAGCAGCTCCCGGAGCTTTTGCTGGTCCAGCGAGTTGTCCACAACCTGTTGCAACCGGGCACGGACGGCAGGGTCGTTGCCGTAGCGGACCGCCTCGATCAGCAGCTCCCGCAGGGGTTTGTTGTCAAAGGTCATCTTGCCCAGAATATCAAACACTTTGCCGCCCAGTGCGCCCCGTTCTTCTTCCAGCTTTTGGAACAGCCGCTGGAACACCATGCCCTCACGGGTCTGCGCCGAGACCAGATTCCACAGGTGGCACACCTCGGTCTGCCCGATGCGGTGAATGCGGCCGAAACGCTGCTCCAAACGGTTTGGATTCCACGGCAGGTCGTAGTTTATCATCAGGTGCGCTCTTTGTAGGTTGATGCCTTCACCGGCAGCATCGGTGGCAATGAGGATGCGCACTTCCGGGTCCTGCTTGAACAGTTCCTCCACCTTGCGCCGCTCGTCCCGCACCATGCCGCCGTGGATGGTCACTACGGCATCGTCGTGCCCGAACAGGGTGCGGATCTTGTCGGTCAGATAGCGCAGGGTGTCCCTGTGCTCCGTAAAGATAATGAGTTTTTCTCGCTGACCATCGGCGGCAAACATTTTGCTGTCGTCCTGCAGCAGCTTGGAAAGCTCGTCCCACTTGCGGTCTACGCCGCTGACTCGCACGGCATTGGCCATCTGCTCCAGCCTTTTCAGCGTGGAAATTTCCGCCTCCATCTCCCGGATGGTGCTGGCAGCGGATGCCCGATCGGTGACGTTTTCCTCGGTCTGTTCCAGCTCGTCCGCGCTGAAATCGTCCTCATCAAAATCATCTTCGATGGTAAACTGTGTGCCAGTGTCCGGCTTGCCCAGTTTTTCCTCCGCCAGAATGTGCTCCAACCGTTCCCGCCTGCGGTGCAGGGATTGGTAGATGGCTTCCGGCGAGGAGGCGAGCCGCCGCTGCAGGATGGTCAGCGCAAAGCCAACGGTTGCCTTGCGATCGTTGTTCAGGTTCTCTGCCCGGTTGAACTCCTCCTGCACATAGCTGGTGACCTCGGAATAAAGCTGCCCTTCGGCAGGGGAGAGGTCATAGTTGACGGTATAAGCACGCCGCTCCGGGAACAGTGGTGTGCCGTCGAATTTGAGCAACTCCTCTTTCACAAGCCGCCGCATTACGTCCGAAACATCGATGCTCTGGTTGGAAGAACGAGCTGCACCTTCAAAACGGTCGGGGTCCACCAGCGATAAAAATAGCTGAAAGTCCTCATTTTTGCCGTTGTGCGGGGTGGCAGTCAGCAGCAGAAAGTTGCGGGTGATTTCCGACAGCAGTCGTCCCAGATTAAACCGCTTGGTGTATTTGATCTCACCGCCCCAGACGGTGGCAGACATTTTGTGCGCCTCATCACAAACGATCAGATCCCAGTCGGTGATGCGGAGCTTTTCCTGCAAAGCTTCGCTGCGTGATAGCTTATCCAGCCGTGCAATGCAGAAATTCATCTCGGTGAAGATGTTGCCGCTGACGGCGGATTCAATGCGGTCGTTTGTCAATACCTCAAACCGCAGATGAAATTTGCGAAAAAGCTCGTCCTGCCACTGCTCCGCCAGATTGCCCGGCGTCACGATCAGACAACGCTTCAAATCGCCGCGGGCGATCAGCTCCTTGATGAACAGACCGGTCATGATGGTTTTGCCGGCACCGGGGTCGTCCGCAAGGATGTACCGCAGCGGCAAGCGTGGCAACATCTCCTGATATACTGCCGTGATCTGGTGGGGCAGGGGCTGGATGGCCGAGGTGTGTACTGCCAGATAAGGGTCAAACAGGTGTGCCAGATGGATGCGGTACGCTTCGGATATAAGGCGCATCTTATCGGCATCTGCGCCGAAACTCCACGGCAGACTGTCACCCAGCACATCCACGGTCGCCTCATCTCCACGATAGAGGATCTGATTGCCAAGCTGCCCTCGGCTGTTCTTGAATGTAACTTCCAATGCTGCATTGCCATACCACTGCACCGCAATAACTGTCACAGTTTCCCTTGCCGCAATGCCGTTCAGCTGGCAGCCGACCGTGATCTCCTCCAAATGTGCCATGGAAGCTCCTTTCCGAATTGCCCACCGAGAATCTGTACTTTTTC
>CABQHF010000057.1 GCA_902463905.1 uncultured Faecalibacterium sp.
TGAATGTCAACCTGTTTTTCATTCATTTCGGAGGGAGGGATAGTTTTCCACATGAGCACACCCATACAGTTGAAAATTCGAGGTCACACCAAATGACGCTGGACTATTTCTATGGGCAGTCGGGCGAGTTGTTCTCTTACTTCCGCATCCCAAAAGCACTGTTCCAAGACCACCGTTTCTGGCAGATTTCCACCGATGCCCGGACACTGTACGGCATTCTGCTGGACCGCATGGAGAAACTGGAAAACCAGATTTGGCAGGAGTCGGTGAAAAAGGCAGACACCGAGCGGTTTCTGGCTCTGGTCAAAAAGTACCGCGACTGTCACGAGTTGACGGACGCCATGCTCTATTCCTTCATTGACCGGGTCGAGGTACATGAAGCCACCGGGGGCCGCACCATTTACCGCAAACAGAACATTGACATCTACTTCAACTTCATCGGCAACTATTAAAGCAGTCAGCCAGCAGAATGCTCTCCGGCACTGCCAGAGCAAGAAAGCTCAAAGTTGCCTGTCGGAAGCTCCGGCGGCAGGCCCGGAAAAATTCCTCGCTGACCGTTCCCCGGTCCTCAATTAGGGACTTGTTCACTGCATAATAGAGGGCTGTGCTGGAAATGCCCAAGGTAAACAGCGGCAGGCTTCCTATTAGCCACAGCAGGCTGAGAATCACCATATCCGCAACCCGGGTTAAGAAACGGAACAGAGGGGCATCCAGGTCGAAAAAGTCATTCATAGGGTATCACCTGGTTTACTTCTGGAGCACAAAGGCCTCATAGGGGCGCAGGGTCACAGCGCCGGTGGGAGCGGTGTCAGGATAATTGCCGATCAGGCGCCGGGCCCCCGCAAAATCAGCGGGAATTGTGAAGGCCGCGTCCTTGTCTGAGAAGTTGCAAGCGATCAGGTAGTTCTCGCCGGTCTCGGCCAGGGTACGCCGGTAGGCAAAGACCTGGGGGTTCTCCTCGGCCAGAAGCTGGAAAGAGCCGTAAATCAGCCCCAAATGGCTCTTGCGCAGGGTGATCATCTGCTTGTAGTAGTTGAGCACCGAGTCCGGGTCTTTTTCCTCGGCGGCGGCGTTGATGGCGGTATAGTTGGGGTTGACCTCAATCCAGGGGGTGCCGGTGGTAAAACCGGCGTTAGGGGAGTCGTCCCACTGGACCGGGGTGCGGGCGTTGTCCCGGCTGCGGAGGGCCAGGCACTCCATCATTTCGTCTGCAGAAATCAAGCCTGCGCCGGTCAGCTCCTTGAAGGCGTTGAGACTTTCGATATCCCGGTACTGGCTGAGATCTTTGAAATAGGCGTTGGTCATCCCCAGTTCATCGCCCTCATAGATGTAGGGAGTACCCTGCAGGCTCAGCAGGCAGATGGCCAGCATCTTGGCGGAGAGAGGCGAGTCATCGCCCCAGCGGGATGCAGCCCGGGGCTGATCGTGGTTGCCCCAGAACAGGCTATTCCAGGCTTTGCCGTCCAGGCCGGTCTGCCAGTGACTGAGAATTTTCTTGAGCTGCATAAAATCGTAGCGCTGGGTGGTCCACTTGCCCAGGGGTCCGTCCCCAATGCCGACGTGCTCAAATTGGAAGACCATGTTCAGCTCCTTGCCGTCCAGCCCCGCATACTGGGGGGCGTTTTCCACCGTGGCGCCGGGAGTCTCGCCCACCGTCATAATGTCGTATTTCGAGAGGACCCGCCGGTTCATCTCCTGCAAAAATTCATGGATGCGGGGCCCATTGACATAGTAGGGACCGCCATTGCCATACAGTCCGTGTTTCTCGCCATCCGGAAAGCGCCAGTCCTTGGAAATCATACTGATGACGTCCATCCGGAACCCGTCGATGCCCTTGTCAAACCACCAGGTCATCATGTTGAACACTTCGTCCCGGACTTTGGGGTTCTCCCAGTTCAGGTCGGGCTGCTTGGGGGAGAACAGGTGCAGGTAATACATATCGGTCTGGGGGTCGTATTTCCAGGCCGAGCCGCCGAAGCTGGCGCCCCAGTTGTTGGGCTCGTGGCCGTCTTTGCCCAGCTTCCAGATATAGTAGTCTCGGTAGGGGTTATCCACCGACTTGCGGCTCTCGATGAACCAGGGGTGCTCGTCCGAGGTGTGGTTGACCACCAGGTCCATCACAATGCGGATGCCCCGCTGATGGGCCTCGGCCAGCAGAGCGTCGAAGTCCTCCATGGTGCCAAACCGGGGGTTGATGGCCCGGTAGTTGGAGATGTCGTAGCCGTTGTCATCCATGGGGGAGTCCATGATGGGGCACAGCCACAGCACATTGACCCCCAGATCCTTCAGGTAATCCAGCCGGGAACGGATGCCGTTCAGGTCCCCGATGCCGTCCCCGTCCGAGTCCTGGAAGCTGCTGGGGTAGATTTGGTATACGATGCTTTCTTTCCACCATTTGCGGTCCATGGTAATGCCTCCTTATTCTGCGGGGATGGTAACCCCGTCGTCGTCGTAGCGGTCATAGCTGGCCCCGGGCCAGCCGATCATCCGGATGGTGGCGGGGTCGATGTCGGCCACCGTCTGGGCGGGGTCCGCCACCAGGATGCAGGCGCCTTTGCGGATGAACAGGGGTACCTCGTTGAGGGCCACCTTCACAAAGTGGGTGCCGGCGGGGAGGACTTCCTGTGTGATGCGGCCCTCGGGGCCGAACTTGACAAACAGCATCTCCTCGGGCAGATACACCATCCGTCCGGTGGCGTTCTGGGTGTAGACCGGGGCAATCATCATCTCATTGCCCAGCATCAGCTGGTCCTCGGTCTGAAGGGCGATCTCGTCTTCGGGGTAGACGAAGGCCAGGGGCTTGAACAGCATTTCGCCGTTCAGCGCTGCCTTCATGTATTCGCTGTAGAGGTAGGGGATCAGCCGGTAGCGGGTCTCGATGACGCTACGGAAGTCCTCGGGCCCCTCAAACTGGTAGAACTCCTGCCGGCGGGTGTCGCAGCCCGAGTGGTTGCGCATCAGGGGGGTGAACACCCCCAGCGCCAGCCACCGCAGCAGCAGATCCCGGCTGGTGTCGGCGTTGAAGCCACCCAGGTCGGCTCCCACATACAGGAAACCGCACATATTGAGGGAGGGCAGCATCTTGAGGTTCAGCAGCAGGTGGCTCCACCAGGAGTGGTTGTCGCCGGTCCAGACGCCGCCGTACCGGTGCATCCCGATACAGGAAGACCGGGAGAACAGCAGAAAACGTTTGCCCGGGGCAATGCTGGCCAGCCCCTCCGAGGCGGCCCGGGTCATGTTGTAGCCGTAGAGGTTGTGGACCTGGTCGTGGCGGACCATTTTGCCGTCCACCTTGTGATAAAAGCGGGCGTAGTCTTCCGGCGCATTGGACAGATTGAGCCAGCCGATGGCCTGGCCAAAATGATCGATGGTGCCGTCTTCATGGGGAACCGGCGGATGATCCAGCCGCTCGGCCAGCCCCTCCCGGGAGTAGAAGATGGCGGGCTCGTTCATGTCGTTCCAGAAGCCCTCGATGCCGCAGTCGGTCAGAGCCTTGTACTGGCTGCCGAACCAGGCCCGGGCCTCGGGGTTCAGCACGTCGGGGAAGTGGCTCCACCCCGGCCAGACGGTTCCCTCAAAATCGGTTCCGTCGGCCCGCTTGCAGAAGTAGCCCTTTTCCTTGCCCTCGTCGCAGACCGAATAGCCTGCTTCCTCCTTGACGCCGGCGTCGATGATGGGCACCAGCCGGACGCCCTGCTCTTTCATCTTGGATACAAAGCCGGAAAAATCGGGGAAATTCTCCGGGTTGACGGTGAAGTCCTTGTAGTGGTCCATGTAGTCGATGTCCATGTACACCATATCCAGGGGAATGTGGGCCTGGCGGTGTTTGGCAACCACCTCTTCAAAGTCGGCCTGGGTCTTGTAGCCGTAGCGGCTCTGGCCAAAGCCAAAGGCAAATTTGGGCGGGATGTAGCTGCGGCCGATGATGGCCCGGAACTGCTTGACCACATCGCAGGCGCTGTCGCCGGTGATGACGTAAAGGGCCAGGTCGGCCCGCTCACAGGTGACTTCCAGCCAATCCCTGCGGGTGAAGCCGATGTCAAACCGAATCCGGGCAGGATAGTCGAAGAACAGCCCCAGATTCTGCTGGCCCGAGATCACGATGAAGTTGTGGGCGGCGTACATTCGCTGCTTGTTTTCGGTGTGGAGGCCGTCGTCCACATTGTCGCTGACGTAGACAAAGCCCCGCTTGTTGATGCCGCGGTTGGCTTCGCCCAGGCCGTAGACCCGGTCGCCCTCCGCCAGGGGGCAGGCAAAGCAGAAGCCGGACTCGCTGGTTTTGACCGTTCCCACAGGGGGTTCGCCTTGGCTTGCAGGGATTGGTGCGACCACCGATTCGGTGTCAAAGGGGACACCATAGAGATACTTTTGAATCATACCGTTCTCCCAAATAAAAGTGACTGAGTGGTTGTTTTGTCAGACAGAGCGCCCCGTCTCCGGAGCGCTCTGAAAGAATATAAATTAGCCCTTAACCGAGCCCACCACAATGCCGGAAACGAAGTACCGCTGCAGCAGGGGATAGATCAGCAGCAGCGGGATAACTGCAACAACGATCTTGGCTGCATTGAGGTTGGTGTTGCCCAGGGCGGCAGAATCCACCACGGCAGACAGATTGCCCTGCTTGATCAGATCTTCCACGTTGATCTGCAGACTCTGGATATAGGTCATCAGGGGATAATAGGTGGCTTTGGACATGTAGATCAGGCCGCTGTAGAAGTCGTTCCAGCTGCCCACAATGCTGAACAGGGATACGGTGGCCAGAACCGGCTTGGAAATGGGGATGAAGATCTTGGTCAGAACCTGGAGCGGGCTGGCGCCGTCAATGAAGGCGGCTTCCTCAAGCTCTTTGGGAACGGCAGCAAAGAAGTTCATCACCAGGATGACATTGACCCGGCAAAACCAGGGCCCAGACGGTATTGAGCAGGCCGTAGGATTTGACAACCAGGAAGGTGGGGATCATGCCGCCGTTGAAAAGCATGGCAAAAATCATCAGGTTTGCATAGATGTTGCGGCCCCGGAACTGTGCGCTGGTTTTGGAGAGGGGATAAGCCATCAGTACGATCAGCACAAAGTTGATGATCAGGGCCAGCACAACCCGCTCCACCGAGATCAGAAAGGAGTGCCAGAACTGGGAGTCCTCCAGGATCTTCTCATAGGCTGCGGTGCTGAATCCCACCGGGATCAGCCCTACCATGTTGCCTTCCACTGCTGCAGAGGAGGAGAAGGAGATGGCAACAATGTTCAGCAGCGGCAGCAGACAGACTACAAAAAACAAATCCTCTTCCAGTTTGTATATGTCTCGTTCTGACAGGCTGCGCAGCGTGTCTTTTTGACGAGCTCATTATACAAAACCGAAGAGGATTTGAAAAGGGTTTTGCGCAACGTTTCCTACGAAACTGACAAATACCACAAGAATTATTTGTGGGTTTTGTGCAGATCTTTTGACCAGTGCGCGGCGTTGGGGGTTGATTCGCGCACCGAGTTGCGGCGGATCAGTTCAACAGGCTGAACGTAATTTTTACACTCCACCGGTTCCTGCCGAATCAGACGCACCAGCAGTTCCACGGCGGCCTCTGCTTTGGCCGGGACGTTCTGACGCACTGTCGTCAGAGGGGGATGCATGAGTTCTGCATAGATGCAGTCGTCAAACCCGGTGACGGAGACCTGCTCCGGCACCTGTATGCCGTGGTCCTGCAGATAATTCATCACTTCCGCCGCATCATAGTCAGAGGCCAGGGCCACAGCCCTGGCCTGGACAAAGCGATCCAAATAGTGGCCGTACATGACACGGCGCAGAGAAAGATCCTCGGGGAGAAGAATATGGCGCTCTTCTCCGCAGTCAATCCCGGCAGAGCGCATCTGATGCTGAAATCCTTTCCAGCGGTAATGGTCTGCGCCGGTATCACACTCGGCGGCAAAGATGGCCTGGGTGTACCCGTTGTCCAGCAGATACTTTGCAATCATGGCGCCGCCGCCGAAATCATCAACCCCCACGTTGACGTAGTGGTACTCCGCCTCGGGATAGGTGTCAATCAGGACCATATATTTGTTGAGTTGCCTGCGCAGCTCCTTGTATTTCTTTTCGTCCAGTCCCAGGACGACAAGACCATCCACATTCCATCGGGAGGCAATCTCTGCCACCCGGTCCGTATTTTTGTCCTGGCCATTGATCAGCATGACATAATATCCGTTTCGATAGGCAGTCTCTTCTACACCAGACAGAAGTTCTGCCACAAAGGTATCGCGCAGAGCAGGGAGGCCGTGGACACAGCTGTAGCCCAGCACCAGTCCAATGATGCAGGACCCTTTGTGGGTCAGCTCACGGGAAGATGTATCCGGGACATAGCCCTCCTGGTTCAGAATTTCCGAAATTTTCCGGATCATTTCCTTGGAAACTTTTTTGGTGTTGCCGTGCAGCACATTGGACACTGTTGTCCGGCTTACACCAACTTGATCTGCAATATCCTGCAAACGCTTCATGGCTGTTCATATGCTCCCTGTTTGATCAGTTGAAACACAAACGGTTTTCAACGTAAAAATAGCATATTCATACAGTAATTGCAATCCGAATGATCCTTTGATCTTCAATGAATTCTGAACTCAATTAAAGACTTTTTTGATATTAATACCCAGTAGTGCTTAATCATCTGTTTGCAGGATGATGAAAGCAAGAAAAATGCCTGCCTTTTCATAAGCCCGGCAGAATGAATACAGCATAGGCGGCGTGATGAGATTCGGAAGCAGATGAGCAAGGAACTGTACAAGTGAGATTGCTCCATCAGGCAAAAGAAAAAGCACGAGACACAAAATCTCGTGCTTTTTTGGTGGGCCAGGCAGGACTTGAACCCGCGACCAAGCGGTTATGAGAACGTCGCTAATTTTGAAATCCCGTTTTTCTTGTGAAATCTTGTGACTATCTGATAATTCTATGAAAGTGCCTTTGTGTACTTTGACGTAACTTTTGGTATCTTTTTGTCTCTAAAACGGCTCTTTGTAGGTGAAACGGTAAGATGGAATCCGTTGAACAGGTTGCCGATGCGGAAGGAATGCTCAACGAAGTGGAATCTGCGGCAGATATGATGATCTATCGTCTGGATGTCTGCTTTGAGCATTACCCGGATTTCCTCAAAAACCCGAACATCCGTCAAAAGGTCGTTGAACTTTTGCAGAAAGCAAAGGATTATATCGTTAAACTGGAAGGAGAATTTGCCTATATACAAAGGCTCAAACACGCACGGCATTGAAAATTTGCCGTGCGTGTTCTGCTTGTTGGGATACAATCCCAATCCCTGTGAACATCACGGCCCGTGATGGCTGCGCACTCCTGCGGAGTGCTGAAAGAGCGTTTTGAAAAAACGCGAAGCCTGCATCGGCACGATGCAGAACAACGGGTTTGGGCTGTGTCCAACAAGCTCTTGCAAGGCAAGGGGCTTTGTATATACAAAGACATTGCTTGCAAGAGAGCTTCGGCGTACCAGAATGGTACCACGAAGCACTGCTTGCAGAAGCTATTGCATCCATCTGAATTGTCAATTCCGCTCGCAGCTGTTATACTGGACTCATCAAAAATTTTTCAGGAGGCAGTTGCCGTGACCGCAAAGCAAGTTCAAATCGGAGATAGACCCTGCCGTATTTACGGCGCAGACTGCGCCGAATATCTTCTGCTTCAGATGACGGATGAACACGAATTGCAGCGCATGGACAACGAAGTTGCAGCCATTGCACAGGGCGCAGCACATCCGTTTCTGTTTGCTGCGGTTCCGGTGGAAAGTTGGAACGATGAGCTTTCCCCGTGGGAAGCTCCTGCGGTATGGGGCAAAGAGAGTTTCGGCGGCGATGCAGCGGACACGCTGCACTTTCTGACAGAGCAGGTGATCCCCACGCTGAAGCAGCGGTTTGCACTGCCGGAAAACGTCAGAATCATTCTGGGCGGCTATTCGCTGGCGGGATTGTTTGCACTGTGGGCATCCACTCAGACAAAGCTGTTCTACGGTGTCGCCGCCGCCTCGCCCTCTGTTTGGTTTCCGGGCTGGATGGAGTTTGAACAACAGCGCCCGATACAGACGCAGCGCGTTTATCTGAGCCTTGGCGACAAGGAGGAAAACACGAAAAACGCCGTCTTGGCTGTGGTGGGAGATAACATCCGCACCCTGCACAGTCGGCTTGCAGAGCGTAGCACAGATTGCACGCTTGAATGGAACAGCGGCGGGCATTTCAAAGACGCCGACTTGCGCACGGCGAAAGCCTTTCGGTGGGTGATGGAGGAAAGCCGATGAATATTTTGATCGATGTAGACGGCTGCCCGGTCGTCGATCTGACGTTGCAGATTGCAAAGCGGTTCGGTATCTCGGTCATCATCCTGTGCGACACCTCTCACCAAATTGAGCGGGAAGGTGCGCAGACGCTGGTGTTCGATAAAGGGGCTGACAGTGTAGACTTTGCGCTTGTCAACCGGGTAAAACCGGGGGATGTGGTTGTGACGCAGGACTACGGGCTGGCCAGCATGTGTCTTGCCAAGTGCGCACGAGTGCTGAACCAGAATGGTCTGGAATACACCGCCGACAACATAGACGCTCTTATGCTGCGGCGGTATGAAAACAAAAAGCTCCTCCGTGCCGGAAAGCACCCAAAGGGGAGCCCAAAGCGGACGAAGGAGCAGGATGTCAGGTTTGCGGACACGCTTGAGAAGATTCTGAGCAAAAATTATTGATATATACTTTTGGAAGGCTGGAGAAATCCAGCCTTCTTTTTTGGCGAATATCGATTTGAATGATTACATCTTGGTTATAGGTTATAAGTTGTGGGTGTATGATAAGACCAGGGAGCTGCCCACAGGGCGGGACGGAGCCTACGAAAAAGTAGATGCTAAAACCACCAAGCCTCTGCCGCAACCCCTCCAACCCGTCAGCAAGTCGGAGATGCTGTTTCTGGACTATCTCAACGAGTGGGTGCAAGTCCATAAAGCATCCATCCAGCCTGCAACCTTTATCAGCTACAATCGGATGATCACCGGGCGCATCACGCAGTATTTTGAGCCGCTGGGCTTGAAGCTGTGCGAGGTCACGCCGCAGGTGCTGGATGAGTTTCAGGAGAAGATCTTGCTGGAGGGCTACACCACTAACACGGTCATTCACTACCACGCCATCTTCGGTAAAGCGTTCAAGGATGCCGTCCGCAAGGACTATCTGGAAACCAACCCGATGCTGAAAGTTGACCGCCCGAAGAAGAACAGCTTCCGGCCCAACTTCTACTCCAAGGATGAAGTCCAGCAGCTGCTGGAAGTATCGCAGGATGACCCCCTGCACCTGTGCATCCTCATTACAGCCTACTACGGTCTGCGCCGCAGCGAGGTGCTTGGGCTGAAGTGGTCGTCTATCGACTTTGAGCGCAAGTCCATCACCATCAATCACAAGGTGACGGAACAGTTGGTGAACGGCAAGTACGTTCCTGTGGTCAGCGATGTGATGAAGAACAAGACCAGCTGCCGCACCCTGCCGCTGATCCCGGCTGTGGAAGAAGAACTTCTGAAGCAGAAGGAAAAGCAGCAGCTTTACCGTAAGCTGTTCAAGAAGAGTTACAGCACCGAGTATCTGGATTTCGTCTGCACCGATCAGGAAGGCAAGCTGATCCGCCCGAACTTCGTGACGGAGCACTTCGACTGGCTGCTTCGGAAGTATAGCTTGCCCCGCATCCGCTTCCACGATCTGCGCCACAGCTGTGCCAGCCTGATGGTGATGAACGGCGTATCCATGAAGCAGGTTCAGGAATGGCTGGGGCACAGCACCTTTTCTACCACCGCTGACATCTACGCACATCTCGATTACAAGAGCAAGGAAGGGTCGGCTGGGGTCATTGCCGGGCTGTTAGAAACGAAAAAGTAAAAAGACCGTTGCATTCCACAACAGTCTCAACAAACGGTAGTATTTTCAACAGATTCAACAGGCGACTTGCTAAAGTTCCTGTTGGAGAGAATTTAGGAGAGAACGGGCTTTCAAAGTAGGATCTTCGCTATTGTTGTCACAGCATCACCGTTGGATTCGGCAGCAAAAAAGGCGCAGATTCGTTTGAATCTACGCCTCTGGCGGAGTAGCAGGGATTTGAACCCTGGCGCCCCTTGCAGGGCCTACGAGATTTCGAGTCACGCCTCTTCGACCACTTGAGTACTACTCCCTGTTTTATTTCGAGAGAAAATTGCAAACTGTATATTGCCGATTTCCTCTTGAATCTTAGAAATTTAATGTTAGAATATTGTTAGAAAACGCATCGTTCAGACAGGTTCTGAAGCCTGTCAGGACATCAAAATCAACGTTCTCCCGTGTGATATGGAGTTTTCTGGCGAAGCATCCACTTGGATTTCGAGTCGTTCTCGTTACGACCACTTCGATACATCTCCATATTGTAGCCTTTACAGTATAGCAAAAAAGCGATTTTCCGTCAACTGTTTTTTGAGCGGACGCGCGGGCAGGGCATTTGCGCTCTGCCCGCTTTCTGGCTGCGTACCGTGACGGGATATCCTGCATATCTGCCGCTGCAGAATGCTCTTTTGGGAAAAAAGGGCTATTCTTTTTCTGGCATTTCGTATATAATAGGGAGGAAGTATTTCAAATTTGAAGTAAAAAGGAGTTTTCTTCCCATGGCACAGGCAAAACAGGATATGGGATCCGGCAGCGTGAAAAAACTGATGCTGCAGCTGATGATCCCTGCCGTTG
>CABQHF010000058.1 GCA_902463905.1 uncultured Faecalibacterium sp.
GTCAAGGATTCCAGCTGGCTGCTCAGCTGGACGCTGAACCGTCAGCAGCAGTTCCGCGATCAGCCCAAGGATCAGCTGTGCGTCTGGGTCTACGGCCTGTTCAGCGACAAGCCCGGCGATTACGTCAAGAAGCCCATGCGTGACTGCACCGGCAAGGAGATCTGCATGGAGTGGTTGTACCACATCGGCGTGCCCATCGACCAGATCGAAGAGCTGGCAGAGCACAGCGCAAACACTGTACCGGTCATGATGCCTTATATCGACGCTTTCTTCATGCCCCGTGCCATGGGCGACCGCCCCGACGTCGTGCCGGAAGGCGCTGTGAACTTTGCCTTCCTGGGCCAGTTTGCAGAGACCAAGCGTGACACCATTTTCACCACCGAGTACTCCATGCGCACCGGTATGGAGGCCGTGTACACCCTGCTGAACGTGGACCGCGGTGTGCCCGAGGTCTGGGGCAGCACCTACGATGTGCGCGATTTGCTGAACGCAACGGTCAAGCTGCGCGACGGCAAGAAGATCACCGATATGGATCTGCCGCTTATCCCGCGTCTGGCCCTGAAGGAAGTCCTGAAGAAGGTGGAGGGCACGGATCTGGAAAAGCTGCTCAAGGAGTATAACGCGATTTAAGGCCCCTTTCTCCGGCTGAAAAGCTGGTCCAAACAGAAGAGAGCGCCCCTGCATGCTGAGACGGCTGCGGGGGCACTCTCTTTTTGTATTCCGGCTTGCATTTCAAAAAGAACGCAAACTGTTACAAAAATAGCAGAATTGTGAAGGAAAACTGAACAAAATATTCTTCTTCCGCTTGCTCTTGGCGCGGTTCTGTGTTATGCTTGAAACAATCAAGGGCAGGGGAGAGTCTGCTCCATCAAAAGCCAGAAAAAAAGAGGAGGTCGTTTTCCTGTGAAACATCTTATCTCCCGCCGTAACTTCCTGAAGGCCGCCGGCGTCACCACCGCTGCCGCCGCCATGGCCGTTGGCGCCCCGGCTGCGTCCGCCTGCTGGACCGGTGAAAAATCTGAGGTCACCATCCTGTACACCAACGACGTGCACACCTACATCGACAAGCAGCCGCCGCAGCTCACCTATGCTGCCATCGCCGCCCTGAAAAAGAGCTATCAGGACGCCGGCAAGAAGGTGCTGCTGGTGGATGCCGGTGATCATGTGCAGGGCACCGCTTATGGTTCCATGGACGAGGGAGCTTCCATCATCCAGCTGATGAACGCGGCCGGTTACGATGCAGCCACCCCCGGCAACCACGAGTTCGATTATGGCATGAACCGCGCCAAGGCCATCATGCGGGAAGCAGATTTCCCGTATCTGTCCTGCAACTGGATGGATCTGCGCACCAACCTGCGGGTGCTGCCCTCGGTCAAGGTGTTCGTGCGCGGCGGCGTGCGCATTGCCTTTGTGGGCATCACCACTCCGGAGACCTTCACCAAGTCCACCCCGGCCTACTTCATGAACAAGGCCCAGTCCAAGTACATCTATGATATCCTGGGCGGCGAGGACGGCCAGAAGCTCTACAGCGCTGTGCAGAAGGCCATCGACAAGGCAAAGGCCATGGCAGACGTGGTCATCGGCCTGGGCCATCTGGGCGTGGATCCCTCGTCCTCTCCCTGGACCAGTGAAGAGGTCATTGCCCACACCAGCGGCTTTGACGCCTTCATTGACGGCCACTCCCACACCGTGATGGAGAACAAGCAGGTGGCGGATGCCTCCGGCAAGCCCGTCACCCTGACCCAGACCGGCTCGTATTTTGCCAATGTGGGCGAGATGACCATCGCCTCCGACGGTACCATCTCCACCCGCCTTGTTTCCACCTATGATGGCGTGGACAGCGCCGTGTCCGACATCCAGACCGCATGGGTCAATACGGTGGACGATATGCTGGGCGAGAAGATCGCCGTGGCCGACACCAACTTCTATATCACCGACCCTGCCACCGGCCTGCGCCGCATCCGCTCCGGCGAGACGAACCTCGGCGACTTTGTGGCCGACGGCATCTACGCCTACTTCAACGAGGTGGAGCAGCTGCACTGCGACATCGCCGTGATGAACGGCGGCGGCATCCGCTCGGATGAGGACGCTGGTTATTGGACCTTCAAGACCTGCAAGCAGGTCAGCCCCTTCGGCAACGTGGCCTGCCTGATGTCGGTCACCGGCAAGCAGATCCAGGATGCACTGGAGTTTGCGGCCCGCTTTGCCGGTGCAGAGGGCAAGGAGAATGGCGGCTTCCTGCAGGTGGCCGGTGCGACTTACGAGATCCATACCGACATCCCCAACACCGTGCAGACCGACGACAAGAACGTCTGGATCGGCAGTGCCACCGGCACCCCGCGCGTGCAGAATGTGAAGATCTACGACCGTACCTCTGGCACCTATGTGCCGCTGGACGAGGGCAAACATTACGCACTGGCCGGTATGAACTACACCCTGCGCAACCTGGGCGATGGCTTTGCCATGTTTGACGGCGCCGAACTCATCAAGGACTATGTGTCGGAGGATTACCTCGTTATGTCCACTTACGCCATGACCTTTGGCGGTGTGGACGCAGAGGGTCTGCCGCACCTTTCCAGTGCCAACAGTGTGCTGGCAGAGTACCCCGGCTACCTGCTGGACTACGAGAATCCCTACGGTGCTGGACGCATCAGCATCCTGTAAGCTGAGCACGGCCGCCCGCTGAAAAAACAAATAGCACCCGCACTGCATTTCCCGGAAAAGGGAATGCGGTGCGGGTGCTCTGTTTGTGTCAGGTTACTTGCTCAGCACGGTGCCGTCGGCCAGTGTGATGGTGTAGCCGTTGAAGTTGATGGTGCCGTTATTGGTCAGGCTGGTCAGGGTGCAGTCCTCGGTCAGGGTCCAGGTGCAGCCGCTGCCAATGGTCACCACGGCGTTGTTGTCCACTGCCGTGCCGCCCTGTGCGTTGTCCACGATGTTGATGGTGCCGGTAAAGCTGGAGCCGTTCTGCAGGGTCATATTCAGGGTGGAGATGCTGTCCACCACGATCTTGCCGCTCAGGGTCTGGTCGTCGGCGGTCAGCTCCACTTGTGAGCCGTTGGCCCCGGCGGTGCCCCAGCCGTGAGAGGCGGAGTTGCCGGAGATCTTCATCAGGTTGGCGTCCGCGTCCTCATTGGTCAGGGTCACGCCGGACAGGGTGATCACACTGTGGGTGTTGGTGATGTAGAACAGGTCGCCGTTTTTGCCGGTCAGACTGCCGCCGGTCATGGAGAAACTGGAGGTGCCCACCTCGGCGTCACCGGACATGGACTGGTAGATCATCACGCTGTGCACGTTCTCGTCGGAGCTGGTGCCCTCGGTGCTGCTCATGTTGCCGGTCACGGTGCAGTTTTCCAGTGCAATGGAGTTCTGCCCCTCAATGACCAGTGCCTCGGAGTTGTTGGCGGTCAGGTCGGCATTCTTCACGGTGATATCTGCCGTGGAGTACACGGCAGGGGAGTTGTAGCCGTTGGAGGTATAGGTGCCGCCGTCCACATTTACCGTGCCGCCGCCGCGGTCAGAACGGATGGCCGCGGCCGAGTTGCCGGAGGTGTTCACGGTCAGGTTGGAGGCGTTGGTGGTAGCACCGCCGGTGGTCTGGATGCCGCCGGAATTGTCGGCGGTGGTGGTGATGGTGGAATCGGAAATATTCACCGTGGTGCCGCTGCCGTAGCTGAACACGCCGTTGCCGTTCTGTGCACTGGAGGTGACAGCAGCGTTTTCAATGGTGACGGCAGCGCCATTGGTGGCCAGCAGGGCGGCGTTCATCCCGTAAAAGTCGCCGTCCTCCGTGTTGGAGCTGCTGCCGGCGCTTTTGGATACGGTCACACCGTTCAGGGTCACGGTGGCACCGTCCACCCGCAGGGCGTTCTCGTCATCGCCGGTGGAGGTGTAGGAGGCGCTGTAAACGGTAGTGTCAGTGTCGATGGTATTGGCGCTGGTGCCCTGGGTCACCTCACCGCTGCCGCCAAAGCCGCCGGGCATATTGCCCATGCCATTGCCGCTCATGTTGGCAACCTCAGCAGCGGTTGCCTTGCCGCTGTCGTCAAAGGTGACCGTGAGGATATCGTCTACCGCCAGCTCGCTGGTGGAGATGCTCTCGCCGTCCTTTGTCAGGGCTGCGTCTGCCAGGTCAAGGGTCATGCTCTCGTCCCCGGCGGTAAAGGTGCTGCCGCCCGCCCTATCCGGCGGAGTATTGCCGCTGTCCGAACCGTTGCCCTCCGGCTTTTCCGGCAGGGTCTGGCCGTTGCTGTTGTTATCAGAGGGATGCTCCGGGGCCGCAGCATCGTCGCTGCCGCTTTCAGAGGTACTGTCACCGTCCGGTTTTGCGGGCGGGGTCTGGTCCGCAGAGGAAGAATTATCACCCTCCGGCTTCTCCGGGGGCGTCTGCGCGCTGCTGTCCGTGCTGCTGCCGGAGCCGGTATCATCGGGCTTGTCCGGCGGGGTGCCCTGGGGCGCCTCGTTTTCGGTCAGGGTGCCAAGCTGCAGGGTGACCGAGCTGCCGTCGATGGACAGGATCTGCCCGGTCACCTCAGAGGCGGCAGTGCTTTCGCCGCCGGAGGCGGAAGAGGATGCCCCGCAGGCGGCCAGGGATGCGACCATCGCCGCTGCACAGGTGAGGGAAAGCAATCGTTTTGTGATCCGTTTCATACTAAAATCTCCTTACATTGCATCAGAAGAAAAATACTGTTCATGCGGGAAATGTTCCGGATCATTTCCACGCCTTCAGTCTAGCCCTGGTTTGTGTAAAAGATTGGAAGCGGATGTGATAAAAATGCAAAAAGGCAAGGAACTAGGCCATTCTTTTGGCTTTTTTGTGAACAAAATCTGGTTAAATTATGTCGTCCCGCAGGTGGAAGAGTTTGTGCGGCATTTTCTGCAGGGAACGGAAAAACACAAAACAGAAAAGCCACCCGACTGTTCATCGGATGGCTTTGTTCTGGTTGGGGATGAGAGAATCGAACTCCCACAAGTAGAGTCAGAGTCTACCGCACTACCACTATGCAAATCCCCAATATTTTATTTGCGTCTTGCGGGGTGAGCCGCTCAACGTGTGCTATTATACCCACAAATACGGCCTTTGTCAAGCTTGTTTTTGAAAAAAATTGCACTTCTTTGGAAAGAGACGCAGCAGCGCAGAAGTTTTTGCGCGCTCACTCTGCACGCGGCGGCACGCCCGGCTCATCCGGCAGATAGACGGCCACTTCTTCCAGGGTACAGCCCAGGATGGCGCAGAGCGTATCAAGGGTATTAGTGCTTACGCTCTCGTTTTTTCGCAGGCGGTCAAGCTGGCCGGTGCTGAAATGATGGTCTTTGATGAGCTTATACTGTGAGATTCCGCGATTTTTCATCGTAGCCCAGAGTGGTTGATAAGAAATCATAGAACACACCATCCAAACGATACTTTTATAATTGAATGGTAAAACCATAGCCGTAGATTGACAATTGCCTGATATCGGGCTATAATAATTGCAATATAGCCCAAAATCGGACTATATTAGATTTGGGATGTAAAAAAGGATGGTGTGATTCTATGACCGATGCGGTAATCAAAGAGTATCTTCAGATTTGTGTTGATGTGGAAAAGGATTCCTATACGCAGGACAGGCTGATGGCACAGATGGAGGATATGATCGGGAAACTGGGCTATGCCCAGCAATTCTGGGTTCCTCAAAAGAAGGAACTGCACGGCTGCTACAACGAGGCGGGAAATTTTGGCCTTATGGGTGCGCTCGCATTTTTCTTTGGCTGCATGATCAGCTTTTCGCCCATCATTATCCTTGGTGTGATTTTGTTTGTCGTAGCTGCATTTTATGCATCAGAGGGCAATAAGCGGGTGGAAGCTGCAGAGGAAGAGTATCAGGCAGAGCTTGAAAAATACAATAACCGTGTAAAACGGGATGATCAACGTGTGGAAAATGAACTCAAACGCAAAGCAATCCTGCAGGCCGAACTGGAAAATCTGCGGGAGGCCCACGCAAAGACCCAGAAGCACTTGCAATCCCTTTATGACTGCAACATCATCCACCCCAAGTATCGGGGCCTGATCCCGGTGTGTTCGCTGTATGGCTACTTTGACACCGGTGTCTGCACCCAGCTGGAGGGCCACGAGGGTGCCTACAACAAGTATGATAATGAGAGCCGTCTGGATTACATCATCTGCAAAATGGATGAAGTGATCAAGCACCTGGAGGATATCAAGAGCAACCAATATCAGCTGTACTCCGCCATTCAGGAGTCCAGTGAAAAATGTGACCGCCTGATCGCCAACACCAGCCAGATGGTGACCCAGCTGAACGGCATTCAGGCCCAGGGCACGGAGCTGAATGCCCGCATTGCGCAGCTGCAGACCACTTCAGACCTGACCCTTTATGAAGCTGCCTGCAACCGGCAGGAGCTGGCTTACCTGAACCGTGTGACTGAGTGGGGCTATTAAAGAAAACAGCTCAATAGCAAAAAGCCGCCCATGGGGGACAAAACTGTCCTGCCCGTGGGCGGCTCTCTTTTTGTTTACTCGACTGCACGTTCCCAGAAATCTTTCAGCGCCGCTTCCAGTGCGTTGACGCTCTGCAGATATTGCAGATGCCGCCAGTGGGGCGGGAACAGCCGCTGGTACTCCGGTTTTGCAAAGCGGTCGTCCAGCAGCAGCACCACGCCTTTGTCCTCCGGCGTGCGGATGACCCGCCCGGCGGCCTGCAGGACTTTGTTCATGCCGGGGTAGCGGTAGGCATAATCAAAACCGGAACCGTTTTGCGCGTCGTAGTAGCGGCGCAGCATTTCCTGCTGGGGGTTCACCTGCGGCAGGCCTACCCCCACGATGGCACAGCCGATGAGCCGGTCGCCGGTCAGATCCACGCCCTCACCAAAGATGCCGCCCATCACTGCAAAGCCCAGCAGAGTGTGGGCAGGCCGGGGCTCAAACCGTGCCAGAAAGGCAGCCCGGGCCGCATCGTCCAGCCCGCTCTCCTGCACAAGGGTGGGAATATCCGGGTATCGTACGGCAAAGTCCTCCTGCACCTGTCGCAGGTAGGCATAACTGGGGAAGAACGCCAGATAGTTGCCCACCCGGCCCTGGGCCAGTACGGCCAGCGCGTCGGATACGCTCTGCACGCTGCGCTCCCGGTCCCGGTAGCGGGTGGAGATGCCCGGCAGGCAGAACAGCCCCAGATTCCCGGCAGGGAAAGGGCTTTCCAGCGCCACGGCCCGTGCATCGGTGCAGCCCAGCACGCTGCGGTAGTAGGCCGGCGGGGTGAGGGTGGCGCTGAACAGGGCAGCGCCGCGTCCGGTGGAAAGGCTGGCATCCACAAAGGGTGCCGGATCCAGACAGAGCAGCTGCAGTTCCAGCTCGCTGCCGCGGGCGGTGAGCTGGGTCACAAAATGGCTGTCGTACCGTTCGGCGGCCCGCACCAGATCCTGCACCGCAAAATAAAGTTCCAGCATCTGCGGGTGGGCACCGGCCTCCGGATTCTCTTCCAGCCACGCCTGCAAGGGGGCCTGCACCGCCCGCAGGGGCGTCAGCAGTGCAGCGGGCAGCTCCTGCACGAACACGGTGCCGTCCTGCGCATACAGCGGCTCCGGCAGGGTGAAGGCGGGGGCTTCTTCTTCCTGCAGAAGACTGGTCTGGGCAGGTTCACAGGGGGCATCCTCTGCCCGTTTGCGAGGTGCCAGCTGTGCACAGGCCTGCCGGGCCTCCCGCATGGCCTTGTCGGCTTTGGTCAGGGCAGTTTTCAGGGTGCTTTTGCCCTTGCCCAACGCACGTTTTGCCTCGGTCAGGCTGCTTTTGCAGAAGCGGGCCGAGTACATGGCACGGGCGCGGCCGGGCAGGTTGTGCGCCTCGTCGATGAGGAACAGCCAGTCGCCGGAGGCATCAAAGAAGCGTTTCAAATGCACCACCGGGTCGAACAGATAGTTATAGTCCCCGATCACCACATCGCACCATTCGCTCAGATCCAGCCCCAGTTCAAAGGGGCAGACGCTGAACTGCCGGGCAGCATCCGCCAGCATGCTTCGATCCAGCTGGCCGCTGCCGTCCAGCAATGCGGCCAGCGCATCCTTGATGCGGTCATAGTAGCCGTTTGCATAGGGGCACACCTCCGGCAGGCAGGCCGGGCGGCCCTCAGCATCCGGGTGCAGGCACACTTTTTCCTTGGCGGTCAGGGTCACACTGCGCAGGGCAAGGCCGGGCTGTGCCGCCCGCAGCCGGGCCAGAGCATCCTCGGCGGCGGCCTGGGTGGTGTTGCGGGCGGTGAGGTAGAACAGCTTCTCCCCGCAGCCGCTTCCCATGGCTTTCAGGGCGGGGAAGAGCGCACTCATGGTCTTGCCGATGCCGGTGGGTGCCTGACAGAACAGCCGTGTGCCCTTCTTGGAAAGCGCAGCGGTACAGGTGCGCCAGACTTCGCCCGCCAGTGCCCGCTGACCGGGGCGGTAGGCTGCAAACGGGAACTGCAATGCGGCAAGGTCGGCGGCGCGTCGGGCGTTCCAGTCCAGCTGACGCCGCGCCCAGGGCACATACTGGAGCAGAAGTTTGTGCAGGAATTGGTCAAGCTCCTGCCGGGAAAAGCGCCGTACAAAGCGGATGATCTGGTCTGTGTCGATCTGATAATAAGTCAGCTGCACATTCATAGCGGGCAGGCCGTTCTGCGCGCTATAGATGGCCCCGTACACCATGCCCTGTGCCCAGTGGCAGGGGTTCATGTCCTCACAGATCTCTTCATAGGGCACCGCCGTGGTTTTGATTTCGTCAATGGTCACAACGCCGTTCTCGTCGGTGAAAATGCCGTCTGCCCGGCCCTCCAGCGTAAAGCGGATGCCTGCGGCGGTATGATCGCCGCAGAGAGGCACCTCGGCCTGATAGCCCTCCCCGGCGGCTTTCTGCAGCCTGCGGTGGATGCGTGCGCCTTCCAGTGCGCGGTCAAAACCGGCAAACCTGCTGTCGATGCTGCCGCTGCGCAGCAGAAATTCCACCAGCTGCCGGATGGGCAGACGGATCTCGGACATGGGTCTCACTTCCTTTTTGCGGGGCGGAATGGGTCAGGATTCCAGCCCGAACATCTCAGCACACCGGGCGGCAGCTTCGTCCACCTTGGCAAAGTCCACGGCAGCGCGGTAATAGGTCTCCAGTTCGTCGTGGCAGCTCTTGGCCTGCGCCATCAGGGCAGAGGCCTGCTCCAGCAACTCCGCCGCTGCCCGCTCGTTGAACCGCAGCCGGGCGCGGTAGCCTGCCAGATTTTCCCGGTCGAGGAACCGGGTGCATCGCACGGCCTGCACACCGGGCAGCTGCACCGGGTGCCACCGGTTGTCGGTGAGGAAGGCCAGCCGCAGTTCCGGGATCAGGACATGGTCGATCTTATCCTCCGGGTGCATGGCACAGGGGCAGGTGATGATGTGATACCCACGCACCAGCGCTTCGGCGCGGATCAGCTCCAGCAGCAGGCGCGACACCGCACCGTATTCGTCCCGGAACACGATGAACCGGTCGGCCAGCGCCTGCGCTGTGTGCTGGTAGAACACCTCGCCCTTGGGCGTCACCGCAGAGAGCAGCCGCAGCTCCTCGCAGGCGGTGTTCTCGGTGCGGGGCAGCAGCCGGGTGCACAGTCGTTTGACATAGCGGCGCACTTTTTCAAAGTTGGCACTGCAGGCCTCGGCCCGGCGGCTGTCCAGCAGCAGGCTCCCGGCCGAAGCGATATATCGCGCAGCCCGTGCCCGCAAGGCAGCGTTGCGGGCAAACAATGCCTTGACCTCTTCCGCATGGGGATGCAGGGCCTCGGCCCGGATGGTGTGGTACAGGCTCACCACCACCTCATCTGCGCCGGGAGCATCCGGCTCCATGGTGTGGGGCGCAGTGGCGTCCACGATGGCCCGGCGCTGCCGCACAAAGATGACGCCGTCCAGGCTGTCGGGGTCGCTGGCGCAGTGGATGCACTCCACCGGCTCGCCCTGCCGGATGGCCCGGCGGGCCAGCTGCTTCATCAGGGTGGATTTGCCGCAGCCCGGCCCGCTTTTGATCAGTGCCATCTGCATGCCCGGTTCCCGGCGCAAAGGCTCAAAGTAACCCTTGAACCCGGCCGGTGTGGTGGTGCCAAGGAAAAAATCAATGGTATGGGAATCATTCATGATCGGAACACCTCGCTTTTTGCTCTACAATATGCAAAAGCGGGGTGAGAGGTGAACGGGGAGCGCCTTATTCTGTATAGGTGTGCTCACATACTTCGTGGATCTTTTCCCGCAGGGCCACAAAGTCGGCAAAGGCGTTGGGCTTGTTCTGCGGCCCGCGCAGCAGGGCAGCCGGGTGGAAGGTGCCCATGAACAGGGTGCCGTTCTTCTCGATGAACTGGCCGTGCTCCTTGGTCACCGAAAAATCGGAGCGGATCATCCGCTGGGCGGCGATGCGGCCCAGGCACACCACGATCTTGGGCCGCAGCAGGCGGAACTGCTCCCGCAGCCAGGGCATGCAGGCCTCGCTCTCGGCGGGCAGGGGGTCACGGTTCTGGGGCGGGCGGCACTTGACG
>CABQHF010000059.1 GCA_902463905.1 uncultured Faecalibacterium sp.
CGGGCATCCGGCTGGTTTCCAGCGCGCTCTTGCGGCGCACCAGCTCGCGGGCCTTCTTGGCGGCAGCGCGGGCGCGGGCAGCCTGGGTAGCCTTTTCAAAGATGGCCTTGGCCACACCGGGGTTCTCTTCAAAGAACTCCATCAGCTTTGCATAGACCATGTTGGACACGAGGGTGCGGATCTCGGTGTTGCCCAGCTTTGCCTTGGTCTGGCCCTCAAATTCGGCCTCCTGCAGCTTGACCGAGATGACGCAGATCAGACCCTCGCGCACGTCTGCGCCGGACAGGTTCTCGTCCTTGTCCTTCAGCAGGCCGTGGCTGCGGCCGTAATCGTTGAACACGCGGGTCAGGCTGGACTTGAAGCCCTCTTCGTGGGTGCCGCCGTCCGGAGTGTTGACGTTGTTGGCAAAGCTCAGCAGCAGCTCGTTGTAGCTGGAGTTGTACTGCAGGGCGATCTCTGCCATACCGCGGTCGGTCTGGCCCTTGAGGTAGATGACATTGGGGTGCAGCACTTCCAGCTTGCGCTTCTCGCCCAGATAGGTGACGAAGCTCTTGATGCCGCCCTCATAGCACATGACCTCGGTGCGGTAGCAGGGCTCGCCCTCCTTGCCGTCTTCCAGCACGGGGGTGTACAGCTCGCGCTCGTCGGTCAGGGTGATCTTGACACCGGCGTTCAGGAAGCTCTCTTCCCGCAGGCGCTTTTCCAGCGTGTCGAAGTCGTACACGGTGGTATCCCGGAACATCTCCGGGTCCGGCTTGAAAGTGACGCGGGTGCCGGTGACCCCGTCGGCCACCGGTCCGATGCACTTCAGCGGGCCGTCCGGGTCGCCGCGGCGGAAGGTCTGCTCGTACTCGTGGCCGTCGCGTCGCACGTTGACCGTCAGCCACTCGGAACAGGCGTTGACGACGGATGCGCCCACGCCGTGCAGGCCGCCGGCCACCTTGTAGCCGGAGTTCTCGCCGCCGAACTTGCCGCCGGCGTGCAGGATGGTGTAGACGACGGTGACGGCGGGCAGGCCGGTGTCGGCCTGGATGTCCACGGGGATGCCGCGGCCGTTGTCGGTGACCTGGATGATGTTGTCCTTCAGGATCTTGACCTCGATGTGGTCACAGTAACCGGCCAGTGCCTCGTCGATGGCGTTGTCCACGATCTCGTAGACCAGATGATGCAGGCCCCGCTCGCCGGTGGAGCCGATATACATGCCGGGGCGCTTGCGCACGGCCTCCAGACCCTTCAGGACCTGGATCTCGCTGGCGTTATACTCGTGGTCGGTAGCGGTTTCGGCATTGGTGCTGGTGATGATTTCTTCTGCCATTTCCTTTCTCCCTTTTTGTTTTTCGTGTAGATATCGTGTTGTTTCTCTATTCTGGAAACGCAGCGGCAGGCACTTTCCACGCCTGCAGGCTGCAGGGTTCTCGCAAGGGGCGGCTGCACAACGTTCACTCGATCATCTTTTCGGCGCGGCGGCGCAGCACGGCGCTGGACAGCTCCGAAAGGTATACCGTGTCCACCACGCCGCCGTCCGCCAGAACATAGCTCTGGGGCAGCTCATCCGAAAGGCTCACCACGGCCCCGTTCTTCTGGGCGTAGTTCAGAAATTCCCGCCCGCGGGGGGAGATGGTGGTGGTCTCCAGATTGAAGATGCCGATGATGTCACGGTCGTTCAGCACATAATCGCGTCCGAGATGAATATACATACTGTATTTTCCTCGTGCAGTTCCGGTTGGATATTTCCGTATTTCATGCAGGTTTTATGCATCCATTTTCGCAACATTTCTGCATGCTGTCAGGCGCGGCTCAGCACGCCGCCGTTCATGCGGTATACCTCGCCGTCCGTCTTGAGGAAGGCGGTGTCATCGCAGCTGGTGACAAAGGTCTGCTTTTCCTTCATGCGGGTCAGCAGATACTGCTTGCGGCCCTCGTCCAGCTCGCTGAGCACATCGTCCAGCAGCAGCACGGGGTGTTCGCCGGTGATGCGGGCAGCAGCGGCCGCCTCGGCCATCTTCAGGCTCAGCACCACGCTGCGCTGCTGTCCCTGGCTGGCAAACACACGGGCAGGCTGATCGTCCAGCAGCAGTTCCAGATCTTCCCGGTGCACGCCGCACAGGCTCTGCCCGGCCCGCAGCTCCTCGTTCTGGCGCTGCTTCAAAAGGTCGGCCAACCCGCCCGGCGCAAACTGGGCGGCATAACGGATGCTCATGCGCTCCGCCCCGTGGGAAAGCTCCTGATAGTTGGCGCAGGCCAGCGGCCCCAGCAGGGCAAGGTAATCCCGCCGCCGCTGCTGCAGGACCTCGCCCTGCGCGGCCAGCTCCACATTCAGCACTTCCAGCAGAGCACATTTTTCCGCATAAGGGCGCTCCTGCCCGGTGGCAGAATGCCGCAGCAGCGCATTTTTCTGCTGCAGTACCCGGACGTAGCGGCGGTAAGTGGCCAGATACCCGGGGTACAGCTGGCACAACGCCGCATCCAGAAACCGGCGGCGGCCCTCCGGTGCGCCCTTGACCAGGCTCAGGTGTCCGGGGTCGAACACCACAGCGGGAAAGCTGCCGGCCAGACCGGCCGCCCGCTTGGGGGCAGCCCCGTTCACCGAGGCATAGCGGCCGGGGCGGGGTGCGTCCGGGGTGCCCACCGTGATGCGCACCCGGGCCGGGTCATCCGGCTCCTGATCTTCCTGCCGGGTGCGCTGGGTCACGGCTTCCAGCACCGCGAATGTCTCCCCGCGGCGCACAAGCTCGGCATCCTTGCCGCCCCGGAAGCTCTTGCCGCCGGTGAGCAGCCAGATGGCCTCCAGCAGATTGGTCTTGCCCTGACCGTTGTTGCCGCAGATGACCGTCAGCTCCCGGCCGGGTTCCAGCCGGGCCGACGCAATGTTGCGGTAATTCGTAACTTCCAGTGAAAGCAGCCGCATTACTGGCCCTGCCCGACTTCCACGGACTGGCCGTCCAGCTCGATCACGTCACCGGCACGGCACTTTTTGCCGCGCATGGTGCACACCTCGCCGTTCACCTTCACGGCACCGCCCTGCACCAGCTCCTTGGCTTCGCCGCCGGTCTCGCACAGGCCTGCATATTTCAGCAGGGCATCCAGCTTGATAAATTCCGTATGAATGAGAATTTTCTGCATAAAATCGCCTTTCTTAATCGTTCTTGAAGCGCACGGGCAGCACCAGATACAGGAAATCGCTGCCATCCACGGGCAGCACCTTGACCGGGCTCAGGGGGCCGCTGATCTCCATGCGCACCTGTTCGGTGCGGGCGTTGCGCAGAGCGTCCAGCAGATAGCGGTTGTTGAAGCCGATCTCCACCTCGTCGCCCTCACACTGCGCGTTGAATTCATCCACCACGCGGCCCAGATTCGTCTGGCAGCGCACCACGACTTTCCCCTCGGTAAAGGTAATGCGGAGGGGATTTTTTAAACGCTCTGTAATAATCAGAGAGGCACGCTCGATGGTCTCGATGAACTCCTTGGTGTCAAGGGTCACCCGGGTACGGCTGCCGGCGGGGATCACGTTGTGATAGTTCAGGAACTCGCCCTCGATCAGGCGGCTCATGATGGTGTAACCGGCGGCCATAAACACCACATAGCGGCGGTTGGCACAGATGTGCACCGGCTCTTCGTCGTCGTTGGGCAGCAGGTGGGCCACTTCGGTCATGGTCTTGCTGGGCACGATGATGCGGATGTCCTTCACGGCGGTGACCGGGCGCTCCACGATGGCCAGACGGTAGCCGTCCAGCGCCACGATGGTCAGCTTATCGGGTTCGATCTCGAACAGTTCGCCGGTGTGAGCCGGTTTTTTCTCGTCCTGACTCACGGCGTACAGGGTGCGGTCGATCATGTCCCGGAGCACGCCGGTGGGGATGGTCAGGGTCTCCTCGGCGCCGGTGTTGGGCAGGTCGGGGAAGTCGGTGGCGGCCATGGACTGGATTTCGAATTCCGCCACGCCGCTCTTGATGGTGGTCTTGCCGTTGTCGGCAGACAGGATGCTGATCTGACCGGCGGGCATCCGGCTGATCATGCTGCTGAGCAGTTTTGCATTCAGCACGATCTCGCCGGGCTCCTTGACGTTGGCCTCGATGGTGGTCACGATGCCCATTTCCAGGTCATAGCCGGTCAGGGTAAGTTGGAAACCTTCGGCTTTCAGCAGGATGCCTTCCAGCACCGGGATGGCTGACCGCATGGTGACGGCCTTGGAAACGCCGTCGATCGCTGCACTGAGAAGGGTTTTATCGCATACAATGTTCAAACCAGAATCGCTCCTTTTTGTTCACCGGCCGTATTGTGGGTCTGTTCTTCAGAATTGCCTGCTGACCGGTTTATCTTATTGAACTTGTTGTAGTAACCGTAGTAGGGGGTGGGGAACTTGTGGAAAACTCGGAAAAGCCTTGTCGGAATGCGGGGGTTTTGGTTTCCACCGGATTGTGAATGGGTTGTGGAGGAATTGTGGAATCGTGAAGAGAAGTCTCGCTTTCCACAGCGGATGTGGAAAGAACAGGTTGAATGTTGAAAACTCGGTGGAAAGTGTGGAAAGGTTTGCGATTTTACCACAAGATATGGGTCTGTTTTCCCCATTTTGCCCCGGTTTTTCCCCATATTTTGGGGTGAGACCCTGAAATGAGTATGACTTTTACGTCAAAATCTGTCTCAGGCCTTGACGTTTTTGATGATGTCGCTCACGGTCTCGCGCAGGTGCTGGTCGTTCTTCATGTCCCGTTCCATGGTCTTGAGGGAGTAGACGATGGTGGAGTGATCGCGGCCCGAGAATTCCCGGCCGATCTCTTCCATGCTCATGCCGGTGACCTCCCGCAGGATGTAGATGGCCACACGGCGGGCAGAGGCCACATTGGCGTTGCGCTTGGTGCCGCGGATGTCGGCAGGGGAGACGTTGAAGGTGCGGGACACCTCGCCGATGATCTTTTCGATGGTCACCGGTACGGGCTGGGTCTCGTTGAGGATGTCCTTGATGGCATTCTGTGCCACGCTGATCACCGGCTGGATGCCCTCCAGCATATAGTAGGCGTTCAGCTTCTTCACGGCACCCTCCAGCTGGCGGATGTTATTTTTCAGGTGATTGGCGATGAACTCGGCCACATCCTCCGGCAGATCCAGATGCAAAAGCTCTGCCTTGCGCTTGACGATGGCCACACGGGTCTCAAAATCCGGCGGCTGCACATCGGCGGTCAGGCCCCACTCGAAGCGGGTGCGCAGGCGCTCTTCCAGGCTTTTGATCTCCTTGGCCGGGCGATCGGAAGCGATGACGATCTGCTTGTGGGCGTCGTGAAGGGAGTTGAAGGTGTGGAAGAACTCTTCCTGGGTGGATTCCTTGCCGGCGATGAACTGGATATCGTCCACCAGCAGCAGGTCGGCCACGCGGTACTTCATGCGGAAGTCCTCGGTGCTGCCGGCGCGGATGGCGGCGATCAGCTCGTTGGTGAACTGCTCGCAGGTCACATACATGATGACGAAGTCGGGGTGGGTGCGTTTGATCTCGGTCTGGATGGCCGTCAGCAGATGGGTCTTGCCAAGGCCGGAGCCGCCGTAGATGAACAGCGGGTTGTAAGCGCCGGAAGGGTTGGCTGCCACAGCCTGCGCCGCAGCGAACGCAAACTGGTTGGACGGGCCCTTGATGAAGTTCTCGAAGGTGAACTCGTAGTTGCCCTGGGGCGAGGCGGGGTTCGCCTCGTACTGCTGGGCCAGCACCACCTCGTGGGGCGGGGTGCTGGGCACCACCAGAGTGATGTCCACATCAAAGCCCAGCACGGTCTTGAAGGCCTCCTTCAGCAGGCCGAGGTAGCGGTCGGTGACGATCTTGCAGATGAAGTCGTTGCGCACCGACAGGGTGATATGGCTGGAGTCCTCAAAGCTGATGGGCTCCAGGCCGTCGATGTAAAGATTATAGGTCGGCTCGGCCATCTGCGTTTTGCAGTACGCCTGGGCGGCCTCTAAAACGTCCTTGAAAGAATCCATAAAACATCCACTCCATTGAAGTTTTCAACAATGCTGCTGATACCAGGTTAGTATACCACAAAAATCTCTGTGCGTCTATATTTCTATAAGGTAATTTTATATACATAAAATAAGACCGCCCTGTGTTGGGTTTTTTGCGTTGTGGCGCGGCGGACCAAAAGCCACAATATCTTGTGGCAGACGAGTTTTCCACGGCAGAATGGTGAAAAAGTTGAAAATCTTTTCACAAAAAAGTTTGCAGGAAAGCGAAAAAAATGCTTGACAGAACGCCATACTGTGCGATATACTGTTGAATTGCAAGCCTGTCCCCATTTTGGGACCAGAAATACCCCATCACCGGGGACGAGTTTTTACGGAGGATACAACCATGAAGAGAACTTTTCAGCCCAAGAAGCGTCAGCGCAAGGAAGTTCATGGCTTTCTGACCCGCATGAGCACCAAGAACGGCCGCAAGGTCATCAATGCTCGCCGTGCTAAGGGCCGCAAGAGCCTGACTGTCTGATCCTGCGCTGTATGACGGGATCCGGCGCAGAACCAAATATGCGCACAAAAGACCGCTGATTCTGGATCGGTGGTCTTATTTTATTTGAAAAATTCCGGAAAACCGGATAATTTTTTCGCAAAAAGCTCATGGAGGCCTTTTAAAGTCGAAAAAATTTTGATATACTGGCTTAAGAATCTGCTCTGCACCCACCGCGCACCGGCCGGGCGCACAGCAGGGCAGGGGCAGGGCATCCCCGCCCCAGGAAGCAGAAAGGAGGCGCCGAAGCAATGCGCTATCGTCCCATCCGCCGCAACAGTGAGTTTGGCCGCGTGTATGCCCGCGGCAAATCCTATGTGAACCAGGCTCTGGTGATGTATGTGCTCAAGACCCGCGGCAAACGAACCCGCGTGGGCCTGACCGCCACCAAGAAGATCGGCCACGCCGTGCAGCGCAACCGCGCCCGCCGCGTGATGAAGGCGGCCATCGACGAGCATCTGGATTACAACATCGGCGGCTATGATCTGGTGTTCGTGGCCCGGGGCATGACCCCGCGGCTCAAGAGCTGGCAGCTCAGCAGCATCGTGGCAAAGCTGTTTGCGCAGGCCGGCCTGCCGGACAAGGCAAAGCGGCCGGACGCACCGCCGCCCGCCACCCTGCCCCCTGCCCGCAAAAAGCCGGCAGCAGAAGAAAAGGCAAAGGCATGACCCGCCTGCAGGCGGCCTGCCGCAGGGCACTGTGCCTGCCCATCCGGGCCTATCAGCACACTCTCAGCCTGTGGATCGGCCGCAGCTGCCGGTTCACCCCCAGCTGCAGCAACTACACCATGCAGGCCATCATGACCCATGGCTGCATCAAGGGCATCCTGCTGGGTGCCTGGCGCATCGCCCGGTGCAACCCCTTCGGCAAATGGGGCTACGACCCCGTGCCGGAAGCAGGAAAATGGTCGAACCCCGCCCGCAGGCTCCAGCCGTCAAAACTGTTTGAGAGCAGGCACAAATTATAGCTTCTTGTGACGCGTCGCACTGTGGGCGGCGTGTCCTACGATAAAAAATAATGCGTCCCGTGCCACAGGCGGGGCAGAATGGACAAAGGTATGAACTTCTTTTACATCCTAAGCGCTCCTCTTGGCTATGTGATGGAGTGGATCTACAAGCTGCTGCCCAACTATGGCTGGGACATCATCCTCTTCACGCTGCTGATCAACCTCGTCAAGATCCCCCTGCAGCTCAGCCAGCAGAAGAGCATGGCCAAAATGTCGGCCTTCCAGCCCATGCTGCAGGAGATCCAGACCAAGTACAAGGACAAGCCCGAAAAGCAGCAGGAAGAGATGCTCAAACTGCAGCAGGATTACGGCTACAAGCCCACTGCAGGTTGTGTGCCCATGCTGCTGAACTTCCTGGTCATCTTCGGCGTTATCGGCGTTGTTTACAACCCGCTGCAGCGCATTTTCCACATCAGTGCCACTGCCCTGACCGCAGCCGGTGAGGCCCTGACCGCCGGCGGCATCACCTTTACCGCCATCACCCGCGACACCAACATCATCGCACAGGTGATTGCCGGCAACGCCAGCGTGGTCGGCTGCTTTACCGCAGACCAGATCGCCACCATCACCGAGTTCAGCCAGCACATGAACTTCCTGGGCATCGACCTGACCCGCATCCCGCAGATCGGCCTGTCGCTGGATATCGTGCTGCCGCTGCTGTCTGTGGTGACCATGTTCCTGTCCACCCACATCAGCATGAAGGCCTCCGGCCAGCAGATGCAGGGCAGCATGAAGCTGACCATGTACATGATGCCGCTGATGTACCTGTTCTTCTGCTTTACCTACCCGCTGGCATTCTCTCTGTACTACGTCATTTCCAACATCGTGATGACCGTGCAGACCCAGGCCATGCGCAAGATCTACGACCCTGAGAAGATGCGCAAGGAAGTGGAAGAGCAGATCGCTGAAAAGAAAAAGCAGCAGAAGCGCGGTGTGAAGAACACCACCGTGAAGGTCACCGACCCCAAGACCGGCAAGGTCACCGAGAAGAACCTCTCCGCAAGTGAGATGAACAAGTGCCGTCTGGAGTACGCCCGCCAGCTGGATGCCGAGCGCTACAAGGACGAGCGCACCGTGCCGCTGAGTGAGCTGAACAAGCAGGAAAATAAATAAAAGGGAGGACAACGGTTATGATCCGTACACAGGAAGCGACCGGCAAGACGGTCGATGAAGCATTCGCCAAAGCCTACGCTTTGCTGGGTGTGCAGGCAGAGGACGAGAACGTCAGCCGCGAAGTTGTGGAATACCCCCAGAAAACGGGTTTCCTGGGCCTGAAATCCACCCCCGCCAAGGTGCGTGTGAGCGTGGAAGAGCCTGATGCCCCGGCAGCAGCTGCTCCGGTGGCGGAAGCTGCTCCCGTGCAGGAAACTGCTCCGGCAGCGCCCGCTGCCCCGGCTCCGGTGAAAACTGCTCCTGCCGCAGAGGCTGCCCAGCCCGCTGCCCAAGCAGCCCCGGAAGTTCAGGCTGCCGCAGAAGAGGAGACGGAAGTCCCCATCGTGATCGAAGAGAACGCCAAGGTCAAGGTTGCTGTGGAGTACCTGCAGGAAGTCATTGCCAAGATGGGCGTGGAGAACGTGACCTTCAGCGCCGTGCAGAAAGGCGAGGCCACCATCATCCGTCTGGACGGCGAGCACCTGGGTGCCCTGATCGGCCGCCGCGGCGAGACTATGGAGAGCCTGTCCTATCTGGCAAGCCTGGTTGCCAACCGTCTGGAGGGCGATTACATCAAGCTAGGCCTGGACGTGGCAGGCTACCGCGACAAGCGCGAGAGCGACCTGACCGCCCTGGCACAGCGCATCGGTGCCAAGGTGCGCAAGACCGGCCGCAGCTTTGCCATGGAGCCCATGAACCCCTACGAGCGCCGCATCATCCACTCTGCCATCAGCAAGATGGAGGGTGTGCGCAGCGAGAGCAAGGGCGAAGGCCGTGACCGCCGTGTGGTCATCTACTCCACTGCACCGGATGCCCAGACCGAGAACACTTACGGCGAGCGTCGTCCCCGCGGCCGCGGCGGCAATGGCCGCCGCCCCGGCGGAAACCGCAATGGCGGCTATCGCGGCGGCAGCCGTTCCGAGCGTGGTGACCGCAACGGCAATCGCGGCGGCTACCGTGGCGGCCCCCGCAATGCAAACCGCGGGCCTCGCCCCTCCGGTGTGCCGGAGCGCACCTATGCGCCCCGCGACGCCGAGACGGCAGCCCCGGTGGCACCCAAGCGCACCGAGCGTGTGGATGATTTTGCCGATTTCAGCTTTGGCAAGATCGAACTGTAACGCATAAGCAATAAAATGCCTCCTGCCTTTGATGCGGGAGGCATTTTTGCGTCCCGCAGGCCGGATTTTCCACCTGCTTTTGCAGAACGGTGGAAAACCTACGCGGGGTGTATCTTTTTGAACCGAAACGTGGTAAAATAAAAGATAAGTTGTATGCCTTTGAAGCGCTGCTGTATATGCTGGGCATCCTCATCATGCTGGCCTCGCCGGATGAGCTTTCGGTCAGCTTCATCGCGTTTCTGCTGGCTGTGCCGGTTCGCCAATTCTGATCTGCTGACCAATATGCAGAACCGCAGCGCCTACGAGAGCGGCCACGAAAAAGGTGACCGGATGCTGCAGACCGTGGCACTGGAAATGATGAATCTCTTCGGCAAGGACAACTGCTACCGCACCGGCGGTGACGAGTTCGTGGCTTTTGTGCAGGATAAACAGGAGAACACCGTGCGTGCCATGGTGAACGAACTGACCGGAGCTTTGGAGCGGGAGGACTATTCGGCAGCCATCGCGTGGCCAGCCAGAGTGCGGGCGGCATTGACGTGGACGCCCTGATCCGGAGAGCCGAAAAGCAGGTGTATCGGGCCAAGGAAGAACATTACCGCATCCAGCGGCAGCTGGAACACTGAAAGGAACCG
>CABQHF010000060.1 GCA_902463905.1 uncultured Faecalibacterium sp.
TTCGTGTCCGAGGAGAAAGCTACCGGCATACCGCCTAGTCAGAGGGTTCCTGTCAAGGCTTACTCTGCCTTGGGTGCCTCGTCTGCGGGCTTTTCGCCCTTTTTGCTGACCAGTGCAGACACCTTTTCCACCAGCTCCGGCAGCATGGCCAGAGCACGGTCAACACTATTGGAGCCGTCCGTCAGCTGGATGGTGCGCACGCAGCCGTCCTTGATCACCAGAAATGCCACCGGCTGGATGTTGACGCCCGCGCCGGAGCCGCCGCCGAACAGGTCCTTGTTGGCGGCATTCTTGCCGTCAAAGTCGGTGCCGCCGGAGGCAAAACCAAAGCTCACCTTGGACACTGGCAGGATGGTGGTGCCGTCCTCGGTGGTGATAGCCTTGCCGATGATGGTATTGGCGTCCACCATCTCGTGGATCTTGTCCATGGTAACGTTCATAATGCCCTGAATCGGATGCTCAGCCATAATGCAAATCTCCTTTGATCGTTTTTGTCAGGCCTGTGTCCCCGGAGTTTTACCGGGAGATCGCAGACTGTCAGGCTCCGTCACACTCGTCACACAATTTTATTCAGTGTACCACAGTTACAGGAAAACGTCCAGCACCTTTTCGCGCCAGAACTCCGCCAGCACACGCACCGCTGCGACGACGATAAACAGCGCCCTTGCCGAAATGCGCAAGGACACACGGTCCTCTACGGTGGGTTCGGCGCTGCCAAAGTCCGGCACGATGCGCAGTTCGTCAAACTGCAGGTAAATGAAGCGGTCAATCACACCCAGCACCGGGTATAGCCATGCCTGCAGCTTGCCGTAATTGCGGGCCGCTGCAGCAGGGTCCTCCCCGCGCACGCCAAGGCACACCCGGATGTGGGTGATGCGCAGCGCGCCGAACACAGCCCGGATCAGCGTCCCGGCTCCGCGCAGGATGGTGCACAGGATGTTCAGGGTCAGCTTTGCCTTTTTGCGCGGCTCTGCGGGCTTTTTCTCCTTGGCAGGCTTCTTTGCCGCTTTTGCCTTTTTCGGCTTCTTTTTGCGCTTGCTCTCCTCCGTCGGCTCCGGCTTCGGGTACTGGAACACCGGGAAGGTGATGCCCAGTGCCCCGGCCTTTACGGTCAGGGTGTCCTGCTCCCAGTTGACATCCGCACAGAACGGGATGAGCAACAACAACACCATTAGAGCCAGCACCACCAGCAGCAGGATGCCAAGGACCTTCAGCAGGAACAGCAGCATCCCGCCCACAGCGGCAAGAACGGTGGTCATGGGTCATCCCTCGCTTTCTGCCGGGACTTCCGGCTGATGCACCGGCGGCAGGTCCGCCAGACTGGACAGGCCGAATACTCTTAAAAAGGTGTCGGTGGTGCGGAAGCTCACCGGGCGGCCCGGCAGGTCCAGACGGCCAGCTTCCTCGATCAGGCCCTTTTCCAGCAGGCCGGACACGCTGGACGAGGAGTCCACCCCGCGCACCTGCTCGATGAAAGCGCGGGACACCGGCTGGTTATAGGCGATCACGGTCAGCGTCTCCATGGCGGCAGGGCCCAGCGGCACGGCGCGGCGGCTGTCCAGCACACGGCGCACGCAATCGGCCCACTCGGTCTTGGTGGCCAGCTGCCAGCGGGTGTTCAGGTGCAGCAGGCACAGGCCGCTGTCCTCCCGGGTGTAGCGGGTGCGCAGCTCTTCCAGCGCGTTTTCCACGCTGGTCTGGGGCAGCTGCACGGCCTGCGCCAGCTTGTCGGAGTCGATGGGCTCCCCGCAGGCAAACAGCATGGCCTCCACTGCGGCACGAATCTGTTTCTGGTTCATTTTTTCTCCTTTATCCGGGTGCGCTGCATGGTCAGCTCCCCGTTCTCCCCCAGGGTGACGCGGCCACCGCGCACCAGCTCCAGCAGGGCCAGAAAGGTGGCCACGTTGGTGCTGCGGCTCTGCCGGGGCGAGAACAGCTGGCCTATGCGGGCCGTGGCCCCGCCGATGAGGCTGCGCAGGATATACACCACCCGGCTGGTCACCGACACCATGGGGGCCGTGACCAGCGGCTCAAACTGCTGCTGGGTGGGCTCCCGGCGCAGGCGGGTGCGCCCGGCAAGGGCGTTCCAGTAGTCGGCCAAAATTTGGGGTGCATGGTGCAGGGTATAGGTGTTGTCCCACTCCATCTCCATCGGCTGCCGCACGAACACCGGTGCCTGCTCCCCTTTTGCCCGCAGCAGCGTGGCCATACGGCGGCACTGGTCGTACTCGATGAGCTGGCCGGTGAATTCCTGCTTCATCCGCTCACCCTCTTCGCTGCGGGGCAGCAGCAGATAGCTCTTCATCTCCACCAGATGGGCCGCCATCTCGATAAAGGCGCTGGCGGTCTCCGGGTCCGGGTCGGCCTGCTCCACCGTGCGGGTGTACTGGTCGATCAGTTCCAGAATGGGGATGTTGTGCAGGTCCATCTTATGTTTGGCCACAAGAGCCAGCAATAATTCCAGCGGGCCGTCAAAATCTTCCAGATGGAAGGTCAGTTCCTCTGCCATCGCTCAGACCACCGTCCCGGCTGCTGCGTAGTAGACCGAATAGGCGATCCGGTCAATGTAACCGGTGCCCGCACTCAGCAGATCCCACACAGCATTGTTCAGATAGTACAGCGGGGTATCCAGCAGGCCCATCCACACGGCTGCCAGCAGCGCGATCATGATATAGCGCTCGTACTTCATCAGGCCAAAGTACGCCCGCTGGGGCAGCGCCACCAGCAGGATGCGGCTACCGTCCAGCGGCGGCACCGGAATAAAGTTGAACACCGCCAGGCTCACATTCATGAGCACCATGTACTGCAGAAAATACGCGGCAAAAATGGTCGCCTGGGTGACCGGAGCCCAGTAGTACATCACCTTCCACAGCACCATGGCAAGATAGGCCAGCACAATGTTGGCCACCGGGCCCGCCAATGCGGTGAGGGCCATGCCCCACTTGGGGTTTTTGAAGTTGCGGGGGTTGGTGGAGACCGGCTTTGCCCAGCCCACACCCGCAAACACCATGCACAACGTGCCCAGCAGGTCAAAGTGAGCAAAGGGGTTCAGCGAAAGGCGGCCTTCGCGCTTGGCGGTGGGGTCCCCCAGCAGCCAGGCAGCCAGCGCATGGCCGGCTTCATGGAACGGAATGGCCACCAGTGCCACCAGTGCGCGGACGAGATAATAGGTTGCCCGTGTCATAAGCATCTCCTGAAAAACAACATTTTCTATTATAATACTATCTTTTGGCCGGTTGAGCAACCCTTGCTGCAAAAGATTGGAAAAAGATGACGGAAATTTTGAAAAAAGACTTGCATTTTGCCCGCATCTCTGGTAAAATAGTCAAGCTGATTATTTTGATTCCTTACTTCACTCTAGGAGGTGCAAGTACCATGGCTAAGTGTGAATGCTGCGGCAAGGGCGTTACCTTTGGTATTAAGGTCTCTCACTCCCATCGCCGTTCCAACCGTACCTGGAAGCCGAATGTCCGTCGTGTCAAGGCGGTCGTGGAGGGCTCTCCCAAGTATGTCTACGCATGCTCCCGTTGCCTGCGCGCTGGCAAAGTTACCCGCGCTGTCTAATTTGGTGTATGTGGCCGGTCACTTTGTCGAGTGGCCGGCTTTTTTTGTTACCTTAAAGGAGATGAACGCATGGCTCTTCCCACCGATCCCATCATGCTGCTGAGCGTGGTGAACCTCAAACTCCGGGATTATTTCAAAAACCTCGATGCTTTGTGCGAAGATCTGGACGCCGACAAGACTGATCTGTGTGCAAAGCTACGTGCCGTCGGCTACGAGTACGACGCACAGCGCAACCAGTTTGTCTGATTTATCCTGAAACGCTACTGCCGGCTGGACGTGCAGCGACTGTGCGCCGGGGCCGGATCATGATAAAAAAGGAGTGCTTGATTGATTATGATGCAGGGTACCTATTACAAAGAGTGGAGCAGTGTGCTGAACCGCGAGATGGAGTTTAAGGTATATGGCAGCGCCGGTGTGCCGGTGCTGGCTCTGCCCGCCCGCGGCGGCCGCTTTTTCGACTGGGAGAACAACGGCATGCCGGACGCCATTGCCCAGCTGCTGAACGAGGGCAAGATCCAGCTGTTCTGCGCCGACAGCGTGGACGGTGAAGGCGTGCTGAACGGGGATCTGCCGCTGCGCCGCCGGGCCGAGGCACAGGAGAAGTATTTTGTTTACCTGACTGCCGAGCTGGCTCCCCGCATCCTAACCCTGAACAAGGCCGAGAAGGGCACCAAGATCTGGTGCGCCGGTGTGGATCTGGGCGCTTATCAGGCCGTGAACTGCCGCCTGCGCCGCCCCACCCTGTTTGCCGGTGCCGTGGGCATGGGCGGCATCTACGACCTGAGCCGCTTCTGGGGTGCCGAGAACGACGATCTGGTGCTGCGCTGCTCTCCCCTGCTGTACCTGCAGGAGAACGGCATCGCCAACAAGCTGGCACTGGTCAAGGCCGAGGAAAACAGTCTCATCCTCTGCGCCGGTCAGGGTGCCTACGAGGATGACGCCAAGGCCGACACCCAGGCACTGGCCGATGTGCTGAAGGCCCAGGGCCTGCCCGCCCATCTGGAACTGTGGGGCGGCGACGTGTCCCACGACTGGTACTGGTGGGGCAAGATGTGGAGCCTGTTTGCTCCGCGCATTCTGGAAAAGTAACTTTATCACGGTTCTGTGTGAGGGAAAGCCTGCGGGTTTTCCCTCTTTTTTCTTTTATTTCAAATTCCTACTTGATTTGTCGGATATGGTGTGGTATACTCCTGCTGGAAGCAAAAGATACCCCCAAGGGGTTTGTGAAAGGAGCCTGCATCATGGAATCCACCGAAAAGAAGCCCTGCTGTTGCTGCAGCGCCGAAGAGCCTGCGGCGGACACGGTTTCCCCCGCCGATGTGCCGGACGCTGTCCCCTCCTGCTGCCGCCACAAGGACCGCAGCCCGGAGGAATACAAAGCACTGGTCAACCGGCTGAGCCGCATCGAAGGGCAGGTGCGCGGCGTGCGCGGCATGCTGGAAAAGGATGCCTACTGTGTAGACATTCTGGTACAGGTGGCCGCTGTGAACTCGGCGCTGAACAGCTTTGCCAAGGAGCTGCTGGCCCAGCACATGAGCACCTGTGTGGCCGATGACCTGCGTGCCGGCAGCGACGAAAAGCTGAACGAGCTGATCAAGCTGCTGCCCCGGCTCATGAAGTGACCCTGCGGCAGACATACTGGACTTATCAGGAGTGAATACGATGGAACAATACAATGTAACGGGTATGAGCTGCGCGGCCTGCTCTGCCCGGGTGGAAAAGGCCGTAAAAAAGTTACCGGGTGTGACCAGCTGTTCGGTGAGCCTGTTGACCAACTCCATGGGCGTAGAGGGCACCGCATCCAGCGCAGCGATCATTCAGGCCGTGCAGGAAGCCGGTTACGGTGCCAGCCCCAAGGCGGCCGGTGCTGCCGCCGCCAGCTCCCCCAGCGCCGACCTGGACGCGCTGGCCGACCACGAGACGCCCAAGCTCAAGCGGCGGCTGATTGCTTCGCTGGGCTTTCTGCTGGTACTGATGTACTTTTCCATGGGCCACATGATGTGGGGCTGGCCTCTGCCCCACTGGTTTGACGGCAACCATGTTGCCATGGGCCTTGTCCAGCTGCTGCTGGCGGGCATCGTGATGGTGATCAACCAGAAGTTCTTCATCAACGGCTTCAAGGGGCTGATCCACGGCTCCCCCAACATGGACACGCTGGTGGCCATGGGCTCCATGGCCAGCTTTGTGTGGAGCACCTACGCCCTGTTTGCCATGACCCGCGCACAGGTGGACGGCAACGACGAGCTGGTCATGCACTATATGATGGAGTTCTACTTTGAGTCGGCGGCCATGATCCTGACCCTGATCACGGTGGGCAAGATGCTGGAGGCCCGCTCCAAGGGCAAGACCACCGATGCACTGAAGAGCCTGATGAAGCTGGCCCCCAAAACGGCCACCCTGCTGCGGGACGGTGCCGAGGTGACCGTCCCCATCGAGCAGGTACAGAAGGGCGACATCTTTGTGGTGCGCCCCGGTGAGAACATCCCGGTGGACGGCGTCGTGCTGGAAGGCAGCAGCGCCGTGAACGAAAGCGCCCTGACCGGCGAGAGCATCCCGGTGGACAAGGCCGCCGGGGACAAGGTGAGCGCCGCCACGGCCAACCAGTCCGGCTTCCTGCGGTGCGAAGCTACCCGCGTGGGCGAGGACACCACCCTGGCCCAGATCATCCGGATGGTGAGCGATGCCGCCGCCACCAAGGCTCCCATCGCCAAGGTAGCCGACACCGTGTCCGGCTTCTTTGTGCCGGCGGTCATCAGCATTGCAGTGGTCACCACCGTGGTCTGGCTGCTTCTGGGCCGTGAGCTGGGCTATGCGCTGGCCCGCGGCATCTCGGTGCTGGTCATCAGCTGCCCCTGTGCGCTGGGCCTGGCAACGCCCGTGGCCATCATGGTGGGCAACGGTCTGGGCGCGAAGAACGGCATCCTGTTCAAGACCGCCGCTTCGCTGGAAGCCGCAGGCCGCACCCAGATCGTGGCGCTGGACAAGACCGGCACCATCACCAGCGGTGAGCCGAAGGTCACCGACATCCTGCCCGCCGACGGCGTGACCGAGACCGAACTGCTGACCCTGGCCGCCGCGCTGGAATGCAAAAGCGAGCATCCGCTGGCCCGCGCTGTGCTGGCTTATGCCGAGGCACAGCAGCTGGACGCCCCGGAGGTGACTGACTTTGCGGCCCTGCCCGGCAACGGCTTGAGCGCCAAGCTGGACGGCAAGGAGATCTTTGGCGGCAATGCAGCCTTTACCGGCACCAAGGTGACCGTCCCGGCCGAGCTGGCACAGGCAGCAGCCGAGCTCTCGGCGCAGGGTAAGACCCCGTTGTTCTTTGGCGGCGCAGGCCGTCTGCTGGGTGTCATCGCGGTGGCCGACACCATCAAGGAGGACAGCCCCCGGGCCATCCGGGAGCTGCAGGCCATGGGTATCAAAGTGGTCATGCTCACCGGCGACAACCAGCGCACGGCTGACGCCATCGGAAAGCAGGCCGGTGTGGACGCCGTGATCGCCGGGGTGCTGCCGGACGGCAAGGAAGCCGTGATCCGTCAGCTGCAGACCGCCGGCAAGGTGACCATGGTGGGTGACGGCATCAACGATGCCCCTGCCCTGACCCGTGCCGATACCGGCATCGCCATCGGTGCAGGCACCGACGTGGCCATCGACGCCGCCGACGTGGTGCTGATGAATTCCAAACTCTCGGATGTGCCCGCCGCCATCCGCCTGAGCCGCGCCACCCTGCGCAACATCCACGAGAACCTGTTCTGGGCCTTCATCTACAACACCATCGGCATCCCGCTGGCAGCCGGTGTTTTCATCCCCTTTGGCCTGACGCTGAACCCCATGTTCGGCGCAGCAGCCATGAGCCTGTCCAGCTTCTGCGTGGTGAGCAACGCCCTGCGGCTGAACCTGTTTGACCTGCACAGCACCAGGCACGACCACCCGCTGAAAAACGCTTCCACCCTGCCCGCTGCCCTCACGCAGCCCGCAGCGGTCGAGGATAAAGAGAGTACCATCAAGGAGGACACTGCAATGAAAAAGACCCTGCATGTAGAAGGTATGATGTGCGGCCACTGTGAGGCCCGCGTGAAGAAGGCACTGGAGGCCCTGCCCGAAGTGACCGAGGCCGTGGTGAGCCACGAGGCCGGTACGGCCATCGTCACCCTGAACGCCGAAGTCTCCGACGATGTGCTGAAGAAGGCTGTCGAGGATCAGGACTATAAGGTCACCGGCATCCAGTAAGCCATCATCCCTGCACAGAAAAACAGCGGTCTGCCCTTCCCTTTTCCGGGAGAGCAGGCCGCTGCTGTTTTGTATGGATATCTTTCAGGAAAGCTCTGCAAGGCGTCTGGCTCCGCCGGTTTTCAGCCAGTGCCCCAGCAGCCCGTCTGCACCTGCCAGCAGCACAAGGGCCGCCGCCATGGCCGCCGGGAGCGGGAACACTTCCAGCATTTTGACCTGCAAAAGGGTCAACAGCAGGATCGTCACGCTGTTCGCAGCCATGGACAGCAAAGTGGCACCGCTCATCTTGATCACAGCGGCCTCACTCGTCCAGTGCAGGTTGGGCAGCATAAGCCCCAGAGCAAGGCCCACCTCTGCGCTGAGCAGCACGAACAGTTCCACTTCCAGCAAAGCCATGCAGAAGGATCCGAGCGGCATCTGCACGGCAGCCTCCATGCACAGGAGGCACAGCGCTGCCGGGGCGCCGGTCAGCAGCAGATGCAGTTCCAGTTTGGCGCACAGAGCCTGCCAGGGCGTCACCGGCAGGCTCTGCAAAAGCCAGAGTGTCCGGCCCTCCAGCGAGACGGAGGGCGTTGTCAGCAGGTTGACTGCCGCTGCCGCGCAGACGGCACAGCACACCAGCACCGGGAAACTGCCCGGCAAGGCCCATGCGAACCGGGCAAGGACATCCGCCTTCCACACGGCAGCACCGCCCAGCACCAGCAGCATCAGCGTGCCCATGGAGCCGTTGAGCATATAGGATGCACTGGAACCAAGATGCAACAGCTCCCGGCGCAGCAGAGCCTGCCGCAGGCTGACAGGGCGTGCTTTCCGGGCATGATACGCAGTGCGGACAGTGCCTTTCCGGGCTGTCATGCGGCGCAGGTAGGGCTTTTCCAGCAGCTTACAGAAGGCTGCAAAGCACAGCACCGTGCCCAGCACCAGCCCGGCCAGCGCCGGGAGCTCCCCTGCCGCAGCGCCGCCCAGCAGACGCAGCGGCCAGACCCTGCGGGCAAGGTCTGCGCCTAGACCGGAGGCATCCTCCATCAGACCGTCCAGCACGCCTTCCACCCGCAGAAAGCCTGCGTAATACAGCGCAAAGAACGCCAGCGAGCACACCACCGTGACCAGACTTTTGTGCCGGGTGTGGCCGTTGGCCAGTGCCACGGCCCAGCCCAGCAGCACCGCCAGGATCGTTGCCATACCGGTCAGCACCAGCGCCATGGGGATGCTGCACAGCACCCCGGCCAGCGGATGCGCCGCCAGCAAACCGTAGCACAGCACCGTCGGGAGCCATACCATGAGCAGGTAGAGCAGGCAGGTCAGGCCCACCGTGCCCACCCGCACCCCGAAAATGACTGCCGGCGGGATGGGCAGTGAGAGCAGCAGCTCGTTATCCCTGCTCTGGAACAGGCCGGAATAGCTGGTAAAGGCGCTGGCCAGCACACTCACCAGCAGCGCGGTAAGTTCCATGGAGGCAAAATACAGCCAGTTCAGCCCTGCCGGAAGCAGTGCCGACGCCAGCGGCAGCGCCATGCCTGCAAAACAGAGCATGAGCACCACCACCAGTACGGCATACAATACCGCATAGCCCACGGCCGATGCGCGGGAGCGCTGCCTGCCGGTCTTGCTGCTGCGGACAAAGGCCATGCTCAGCTCCCGCAGCTGCTTTTTGAACAATGCACGGATCATGCCTGTGCCTCCGTGTCTTCCAGTTCCAGAAAGACTTCTTCCAGGCTGTCGTCGCCACGCACCTCGTCCATGGAACCGTACCGCACCAGCTGCCCGGCCCGGATGATGGCCACCTTGTCGCAGAGCTTCTCGGCCACCTCCAGCACATGGGTCGAGAAGAAAATGGCTCCGCCGCCGTCGCAGAAGCTGCGCATCAGGGTCTTGAGCTGGTGCGATGCCAGTGGATCCAGACCCACGAAAGGCTCATCCATGAGGATGAGTTTCGGTGCATGGAGCAGCGCCGAAATGATGGCAAGTTTCTGCTTCATGCCATGGGAATATGCGCTGATGGGCTGGGCCAGATCCTGCGTGAGGGCAAACTGGTCGCCATAGGTTCGGATGCGCTCCGCGCGCTCCCGCGCGCCCACGGCAAAGATATCCGCGATGAAATTCAGATACTGGATGCCGGTCATGTATTCATACAGATCCGGGTTGTCCGGCAGATAGGCCAGCTGCCGTTTGCATTCCAGCGGGTCATCCTGCACCGAGATGCCGTCCACTGTGATGCGTCCGGCGTCGAACTGCTGGATGCCGCAGCAGCATTTCAGGGTGGTGGTCTTGCCTGCGCCGTTGTGGCCGATGAATGCGCAGATTTCGCCGGGGCGGATGTGCAGGCTGAGATCCTGTACGGCCGCCTTGCCGCCGTAGGTCTTGGTGAGGTGTTCAATATCGAGCATACCTGTGCCCTCCTTTGTCCGGGGCAGTGCGCCCCTCTGCCCTTAGAATATACCTTCCACCAGGGGGAAGGTCAAGAGCTGCTCTTCCCTTGCAAAGGGAAACCGAAAGATTTACAGTTTCTTCAAATATGCCCCTTGCAAAAGTATAAAAAAATGGTATACTAATACAACGAACTGAACGGAGAAAGGAGGCGCGCAGCAT
>CABQHF010000061.1 GCA_902463905.1 uncultured Faecalibacterium sp.
AGGTCGTGTACAACCCCTCCTACGAGCAGCTGTTCGAGGAAGAGACCAAGCCCGGCCTGGAAGGCTACGAAAAGGGCCAGGTCAGCGAGCTGGGTGCCGTCAACGTCATGACCGGCATCTACACCGGCCGCTCCCCCAAGGACAAGTTCATCGTCATGGACGAGAACTCCAAGGACACCGTGTGGTGGACCAGCGACGAGTACAAGAACGACAACCACCCTGCTTCTCAGGAAGCCTGGAAGGCTGTTAAGGAGATCGCCCAGAAGGAGCTGTCCAACAAGCGCCTGTATGTGGTGGATGCTTTCTGCGGTGCCAACAAGGACACCCGTATGGCTATCCGCTTTGTGATGGAAGTGGCCTGGCAGGCACACTTCGTCACCAATATGTTCATCAAGCCCACCGCTGAGGAGCTGGAGAACTTTGAGCCGGACTTCGTTGTTTACAACGCATCCAAGGCTAAGGTGGAGAACTACAAGGAGCTGGGCCTGAACTCTGAGACCGCTGTGGTGTTCAACATCACCAGCAAGGAGCAGGTCATCGTCAACACCTGGTACGGCGGCGAGATGAAGAAGGGTATGTTCTCCATGATGAACTACTTCCTGCCTCTGAAGGGCATCGCTTCCATGCACTGCTCTGCCAACACCGACAAGAACGGCGAGAACACCGCCATCTTCTTCGGCCTGTCCGGCACCGGCAAGACCACCCTGTCCACCGACCCCAAGCGTCTGCTGATCGGCGACGACGAGCACGGCTGGGACGACAACGGCGTGTTCAACTTTGAGGGCGGCTGCTACGCCAAGGTCATCAACCTGGATAAGGAATCTGAGCCCGATATCTACAACGCTATCAAGCGTAACGCCCTGCTGGAGAACGTTACCCTGGATGCTGAGGGCCACATCGACTTCGCCGACAAGAGCGTCACCGAGAACACCCGTGTGTCCTACCCCATCAACCACATCCAGAACATCGTGCGCCCCGTTTCTTCTGCACCCGCAGCCAAGAACGTCATCTTCCTGTCTGCTGACGCATTCGGCGTTCTGCCCCCGGTCTCCATCCTGACCCCGGAGCAGACCCAGTACTACTTCCTGTCCGGCTTCACCGCAAAGCTGGCCGGCACCGAGCGCGGCATCACCGAGCCCACTCCCACCTTCTCCGCTTGCTTCGGCCAGGCCTTCCTGGAGCTGCATCCCACCAAGTACGCTGAGGAACTGGTGAAGAAGATGAAGGCCAGCGGCGCCAAGGCTTACCTGGTGAACACCGGCTGGAACGGCACCGGCAAGCGCATCTCCATCAAGGATACCCGCGGCATCATCGACGCCATCCTGAGCGGTGCCATCAACGAGGCTCCCACCAAGAAGATCCCCTACTTCGACTTCGAGGTTCCCACCCAGCTGCCCGGCGTGGATCCCGCTATCTTGGATCCCCGCGACACCTATGCTGACGCTTCCCAGTGGGACGAGAAGGCAAAGGATCTGGCTGGCCGCTTCATCAAGAACTTTGCAAAGTACGAAGGCAACGAGCACGGCAAGGCTCTGGTCTCTGCCGGCCCCCAGCTGTAAGCTGAACCTCGCCTGAATCATAAGCAAACCAAAGGACGTGTTCCCGCAGGGGAGCACGTCCTTTTTGGGTTGCAAACAGTCGGTAAACGTTCCGTCGGTTGCATTTTCCACACAGGTCTGCTATTCTGTGGAAAAGGATGTGATCTGTATGGACGCAAAAATGTTCGGTGCCTTTCTTGCCCAGGTGCGCAGGGTGCAGGGCCTGACCCAGGCCGAGCTGGCCGAACAGCTGCATGTGACCGACAAGGCCGTCAGCCGCTGGGAACGCGGCGTCGGTCTGCCGGACATCAATACGCTGGAACCTCTGGCCGACGCACTGGGCCTGTCTCTTGCGGACCTGATGCACTGCCATGACCCCGGTCAGGGCGCCCCTGCCGCACCGGTCCCTCTGGAGGATTTCTTTTCCATGTTGCGCCGCCAGCATACCGTGGACTGGCATTCGGTCCGCGTCGCGATGCTCTGTCTGAGCGTTGCACTGGCCCTGTGGGGCATGCTGACCTGCCCCGGAAGCATTGCCGTCCATTGGCATGCGCTCAACGACGGCTCCCTGCAGTCTGATGGATGGATGCTCTCATGGCTCATCTTTCCTCTTTCAGTCGGAGTAGAATTTTTCCTGCTGGAGCTCTGGAACAGCTTTGAACAGAACCGGTACGTCCGCCAGTGGGGTGATGTCTTTTTCTCCGCTTCCATAGCGTTTGCCGCGCAGCTTTCCCGCTTTCTGTGGCTCGCGCTTGAAGTGCTGTGCTTCTGCTTTTTCGGATTTTTGATGCCCTGCGCGGAATTTTTACTGCTTCTGTTGAATGGAGCTTAATACACAAGGACCGGACGGGCCCCCGCAAGGGAGCCCGTCCGGTTTTCTTAGGAAGAAAACGCCGGAGCGACCATAGCCGCTCCGGCGTTCCGTTTGCAATGTTATTTCGCCGCTTCAAATTCGGCCTCGATATCCGCACCGGGGGCCGGGGTGGCAAGGCTGACCACCACGCAGGCTGCCAGCGAGAACAGGAAGGCCGGCAGCAGCTCGTAGATGCCGAACACGCCGCCCAGCGGGCTGATGAGGTACTTCCACACAAAGACCATCAGGCCGCCGCAGAGCATCCCGGCCAGTGCACCCTGCCAGTTGCAGCGCTTCCAGAACAGGGCGCACAGCACCACCGCACCAAAGGCGCCGCCAAAACCGGCCCATGCAAAACTGACGATGCCGAACACGCTGGAATCCGGGTCGCGGGCCAGCACCACGCCCACCACGCTGACGCAGATGATGGTGAGACGGGCCGCAAACAGGCTTTGCTTTTCGGTGAGCTTCATATGGCCGAACTCCTGCAGGATGTTCTGCGAGACACTGGACGCCGCTGCCAGCATCTGGCTGTCGGCGGTGGACATGGTGGCCGCCAGAATACCGGCCAGGATCAGGCCCGCCAGCACCGCCGCCAGCACACCGTGCTGTGCAATGAGGCTGGCAATGCGCACGATGAGGGTCTCGCTGGAAGAGCCGCTCAGGAATTCCAGCGCACCGGCTTTGGTCATGCCCAGGCCCACCACGCCGATGACGATGGAGGCCGTCATGGCAATGACCACCCACACGCTGGCAATGCGGCGGCTGAGCACCAGCTTCTTTTCGTCCTCAATGGCCATGAACCGCAGCAGGATGTGGGGCATGCCAAAGTAGCCCAGGCCCCAGGCCATGGTGGACACGATGTCCAGCAGGCTGTAGGAGGCGGCGGTCCCGGCGGCAGCGTCGTGGCTGGCCGCCATGGTCAGGTAGCCGGAAAGGCTGCGGGCGTTTTCCATCACGGCACCCCAGCCCCCGGCCACACCGATGCCGTAGGCCAGCACCGCCACCAGTGCGATACTCATGACCACCGACTGGATGAGGTCGGTGGTGGTCACGGCCCGGAAGCCGCCCAGAATGGTGTACCCCACGATGACCAGTGCGGACACGATCATCGCGATCATGTAGTCCACGCCGAACAGGCTGTGGAACAGCTTGCCGCAGGCCGCAAAGCCGGAAGCCGTGTACGGGATAAAGAACACGATGATGATCACCGCGCCCAGCGCGTTGAGCAGGTTGCGCTGGTCGTGGAACCGCAGCGACAGAAACTGCGGCACCGTGATGGCGTCCAGATTGGCCGAGTAGCGCCGCAGCCGCCGGGCCACGATGAGCCAGTTGAGCCAGGTGCCCACGGCCAGACCGATGGCCGTCCAGCCCGGCGACGCAATGCCGGTGAGGTAGGCAAGGCCGGGCAGGCCCATCAGCAGCCAGCTGGACATATCGCTGGCTTCAGCGCTCATGGCGGTGACCAGCGGGCCCATCTTGCGGCCGCCGAGGTAAAAGTCGGTGCTGTCCTCGTTGGACTTGCTGTAAGCAAAGCCCACCAGCAGCATGCCCACCAGATAGATCACAATGGTGGCAATGATGCAGACATTTGTCATAAAGGTTCCCCCTCTCGTTTGACTTTTCCCGCACGCCGCACGGGAAAAGGATGGTGTTATTTTATCACAGTAAAGCAGCAAAGTACAGCATTTTGCGCCTGCACGGCCGATTTTCGCGCTTTTGTGGGGATTTCCGGCTCAGAACGCCGCATTTTCTGCCACTTTGCCAATAGCATTTTTCCCTGTCCGCCTGTGCGGAGCGGCGCTTCTGCTGCTTTGCGCTGTCCTTTTAAAGTGGGCTGTGCTATAATCAGACCGGATTTCGGGACATTTATTGCTACAGGGAGATGTTTTTATGCAGGATATTACCATTCGGAATGCGTCTCTGGCCGATGCGCCCCGCATTCTGGAGATCTACGCCTGGTATGTGGAGCACACGGTCATCACCTTTGAGTATGATGTGCCCCCACTGACAGAGTTTGAGGGCCGCATGCGCCGCACCATGCAGAAATACCCCTACCTCGTCATTGAGCGGGACGGCCGGGTGGAGGGCTACGCCTACGCGGGGCCCTTTGTGGGCCGTGCCGCCTACGACTGGGCCTGTGAGCTGACCATCTACCTGGACCACGACGCCCGGAAACACGGCATGGGCCGTGCCCTGTACGAGGCGCTGGCCGACCGGCTGCGGGCCATGGGCATCCTGAACCTGTATGCCTGCATCGGCTACCCGCAGGTGGAGGACGAATACCTGACCCGGAACAGCGCCCGGTTCCATGAACATCTGGGCTTTACGCTGGCAGGCACCTTCCACAACTGCGGATACAAGTTCGGCCGGTGGTACGACATGATCTGGATGGAGAAGATCATCGGGGAGCACCGCCCCGATCAGCCGCCCGTGCAGCCCTATGAAAAGCACGGCTTCCGGCGGATGGAGCACGGCGCAGCCATCCAGATCTGCAACTACGTCGACAAGCGCTGACACCCCGCGCAACGCATAAAAAGGGACACCGGATGCAGTTCCCCATCTGCATCCGGTGCCCTTTCTGTTTCAGTCCGCCTTTGTCTTTCGCCAGTAGCCCCACGCTGCCAGTCCGACGAGCAGGAGGATCTTGACCGGTGCCAGTGCCAGCAGCACATCTGCCTGAAAAAGGGCATGGCTGCCTGCATAGAGAAAATCAAAGCTGATCATTTTATACAGCAATGCGTTGGAAAGCCCGATGCCTCCCGCCGGGAGCAGGGTGGACAGCCATTCCCCCAGCGAACCCGGCACGATCATGTAGACGACCAGCGGTGCCACCACGCTGAGCAGTGCCGCAGAGAGCGCGGTCAGGTTGTTCTTCGCCCAGGCAGATGCCGCCAGCACAAAGGCCACCTCCGCAAAGAAGAGCAGGAAGTTTGCTACCAGCATGACCCACTCCATCTGGCCAACGGTATACGGCAGCAGGCTGGTCACGGAAAACAGCCATTGCACTGAGGTCTTTGTGCTTTCCCAGCCGAAGAGGGTGTTCGTGACCAGGACCCACACCACGCCGCAGAGCAGATACGCCGCCCCTGTGATACTGAACGCCGCCGCCAGCTTTGCCGCCGCCAGCCGCAGACCGCCGTTTTTCGTGCACAGCTGGATATCCTGCGCACCGGTCTGGGCATCCGATGCAAACACCGGGGCCGCGATCACGGCACACAGCAGGGTAAGCAGCAGGCCCAGTAAGGTCTGGTAATCCATCGCATCCGAACTTACACCAAATGAATAAAAAAATGGTTTTTGCACGGCATCAAACTTTTTCTGTGCGATGGCCTGTGCCTGCGCATAGCCGGGTTTTCCGTCCTGTTCCAGCCAGATCACCGATCCCAGCCGGTTGGGAAGCTGGTCGTAAAAACGCTGCATATCCTCAGCCGTCAACCCCATCACGCCCGGTGCCATGCCGGTTTTCGAGTCTGCAAAGGCTTCCTTTGCGTTGTTCACAAGAGGCTGATACCGGGCAAGCTCTTTATAAAACACCACGGCCGGGATGTCGTTGATGGAACTTGCATCGCACTGCCGGTACACCCGCTGATAGGCTTCCAGTGCTTCCTGCATGACATCCGGCGTGATGGTGCCGGACACCTGCTGTTCCTGCCGTTTCCGGATCGCCTTTATCCCCGTATAACTTACTTCGTTTCCGTTTGCGTCCAATTCCGTCCAGCCGATAAAGGTCACCGGCAGATAAGCCATGACCACGGCCAGCACCAGCGCAATGGCCAGCAAAACCGCCGTCATGCGGGTCTTGCAGAGCCGCTTCAGTTCCATGCGATACAGGCTCATCTTGTTTCCTCCATTTCCTCCGGGAAAAGCCACAGGTACAGATCTTCCAGCCTGGGCTGTGCCGGGATGCTGTCCGGCAGCTGCGGTGCATCCGCCAGATACCGCAGCGTCACCGTCCCGTCCGGTTCGTTGCGCAGGTTCACCGCCCGCAGACGGTGCTCCCAGTGGGAAAGTGTTTCCGCCGGGATGTTCCCCTGCCAGACCTTGCCCGTGATCTGCTTTACCAGCCCTTCGGTGGTGTCCTGCGCGATGATCTTCCCGGCTTTCATCACGGCGTTTTCCGCCGCAATATATTCCACATCCGAAACGATGTGCGTTGAAATAAGCACGATCCGCTCCTGCGCAAACTCCGACAGCAGATTGCGGAAGCGCACCCGTTCGCCGGGGTCCAGCCCTGCCGTGGGTTCGTCCAGGATCAGAATTTCCGGGTCGTTGAGCAGCGCCTGCGCGATGCCTACCCGGCGCTTCATACCGCCGGAGAGCTTTATGATCTTTTTGCGGCGCACCTCAGTCAGGCTTACCCGCTCCAGCAGTGCGTCGATCTGCCGGGCAGCCTCTGTGCGCGGCAGACCCTTGAGCGCTGCCATATATTCCAGATAGTCCTGCACCGTGAACTCCGGGTAAAACCCGAATTCCTGCGGCAGATATCCCAGCTTTTCCCGGTAGGCCGCGCCCAGCGTGCCGATCTCCACCCCATCGCAGAAGATCTGTCCTTCACTGGGCCGCAGAATGCCTGCCAGCATCCGCATCAGGGTCGTTTTGCCCGCACCATTCGCACCTAACAAGCCCCACACGCCCGGCGTGAGGGTGATGGACACGTCATCCACCGCGGTCTTGTCCCGGTATCGCTTTGTAATGTTCCGAATTTCCAGCTTCATCGGTTGCTCCTTTCAAGGTTCCATTCCATATTCAGGCCGGGCGGCAAGCCGGGCACACTGCCACACCATGCAGAGCGCCAGCACCCCCGCTGCCGGCGGCAGACCCTTCGGCAGTTGGGGCAATTGCACGAGCCGCAGCAGGCACAGCTGCCCGGCAAACAACGGCACCGCACCGGTCATCACCCATTCCGGGCGCACCCAGCGCAGCAGCAAGAGCAGCTCGTTGTTGGCCAGCAGGAAGGGCACCGCCAGCACTGCCAGCAGCTGCCCGATGCTCCACGGCACTGCCGCCCACACGCTGAGCACCAGCACCCCCAGCAAGGCTGTTTCCCCCGCCAGCAGCAGCAAAAACCGCACCACCAGCGGGCGGCCGACCCCTGCATAGGTGGCCCGCTCCATTTCCAGCATCCGGTACTGGCCCGCCTTGTATAAGGACGGCAGGCCCAGCAACGCCGTCATCATCGCCAGTGCGCTCAGGCCAAACAGCGCATTGCGCAGCGTCCATGCTTTTTCCCATAGCACAAGCTCTTTGCCCACGCTGTAAAGCACCACCGCTGCCGCCGCTTCCAGAAGCCAGATCTTCCAGCTCAGCAATTTAAGCTGACAGCGCATCAGATCCCGCCAGCCGCCGCGCCGCCTTGTCTTCTGTTCTGCCCGGCAGCGGCGCAGCAGCGTTTCCGGGGCAGCTGTGTCCGGCGCTGCCGCCAGTGCTATGGACAATTCTTTTTCAAAGGTTCGGTTCATCGCCAGTCCTCCTTTTCCAGTTGGGTCTGCAATGTTTTCAGGGCGGTGCGCAGACGGGACTGCACCGTGCGCGGTGGCAGGCCTGTGATCTGCGCGATCTCCCGCAATTTAAGCTGCTGTGCGAACCGCAGCAAGACCAGCTCCCGCTGTTCCGGCTTCAGCCGCGCCGTCAAAGCCCGCAGGTCTGCCCCGTCCTCTGCCGCTGCAAACCCGCTCTCCCGATAGGCAGGCTCTTCGGGTAAGCCTTCCAGCGACACTTCCGTCCGGCCTGCAGCGCGGCTCAGATCGATGCAGACATTTTTTGCGATTTTGTACAGAAAGGGCCTGAAGGAACCCTGAAACCCGCCGCCGGCATCCAGCCAGTGCACCATCTTCAAAAAAGTTTCCTGTGCCGCATCCTGCGCCTGCTGCTCGTCTGAGGTATGCCAACGGCAATAGTTCAGGATCTGCGGATAATACGTTCTGATCAGCGTATCCAGCGCGTCCTGATCACCGTGCTGTGCTTTCCGCAAAATTGATTCTGTCCAGATCCCGCTCACCCCCTTCCTGTTTATTAAAACGAGTGTCCCATGCAAAAGGATCAAGTTTTTCAAAAATTTATTTTCGGAAAAAGAAAAAAGGTGGTTCTCACGGTCAACTGTGTGTAGATATTTTCCGGCACACAAAACAAAAAAGAGCGTCAAGTCCTAAGACTTAGCGCTCTGTATCTGGTGCACCACAACAACAAAATCCGAACTTTTTTCCGATAGGAGAAGGGCTCGGATTTTTTGTATTCTTCGGAAAACACAAAAAATCTGAACCATTTCCCTTGGATGCAGCTTCTGTCGCTTCTCCAAAGGTGACTGTCTGTGTACCTTTTTTATAGTTGAAGGTTATTAAAGCCTTATCGTCATACAGGTAAATCGAATTGATGAACGTATCCACCAACGCCTGCTGCTGATCTTTCAGGCTCATGTCCAACTTGCGGAATCGCATTCGGCACGACCACATCCCAGAATTTCAACTCACCGTTGTCACTGGAATAGCGGGCGTAGATCACGGCGGTCATGGTAAGCACCTCCATTTATACATCATTGAACGGTGGAACGTTCATCTTAAACAATGTTTCGTATAATGGATATACCACATTTTTGGGCAGATTATAAGGCTTTTTCCAAATAAATCTGTACGCTTTCTCAGATCGTCCAATTCTGGCTTGCCGACTGCAGATCCACCATGTGGGTGTACAGTCCCTTCCGGGCGTACAGCTCTGCCGGGCTGCCCTGCTCGGCCACGATGCCGCCCGACAGCACCACCACCTGATCCGCACCGGCTACGGTGCGCATCCGGTGGGCGATGATGAGGACGGTTTTGTTTTTTATGAGTCGGGATAGAGCCTCCTGAATGGCAGTTTCGTTTTCCACGTCCAAGCTGGCGGTGGCCTCGTCCAACAGGATGATGGGCGCATCTTTCAGGAAGGCGCGGGCGATGGAAATGCGCTGACGCTCGCCGCCGGAAAGGGCGCAGCCGTTCTCGCCGATGTTGGTGTTCCACTTGTCCGGCAGCTTCTCGGCAAATTCCTCGCAGTTTGCCAGCTTTGCCGCCGCAAGGACCTCCTCGTCGGTGGCACCTTTGCGCCCCAGACGGATATTTTCGAGGATCGTGTTGTCAAACAGGGTCACATCCTGGAACACGATGGAATACAGGCTCATGAGCTTTTCCGGGTCGATTTGAGAAACCTCCATACCGCCCACGGTGATGTTGCCTTTCTGGTAATCCCAGAACCGTGCCGCCAGCCGGGAAACAGTAGTTTTGCCGCCGCCGGAGGGGCCCACCAGTGCCGTGACCTCCCCCTGCTTTGCGGTAAAGGAAACATCCCGCAGCACCGTTTCGCCGGAGTTATAGGCAAAGCCCACATGGTCGAACACGATATCGCAGCCCTGATTGGTCAGCTGCTCGCTGCCGGTCTGCAGGGGAGCGTCCAGAATCTCATTCATCCGCCCCACATTGGTACGCATGGCAATGACCGCCGCCAGATTCTGCAACGCGCCCTGCATAGGGTCGTACATCCGGGATGCCGCCATCAGGAACAGAAACAGAGTCAGCACGTCGATGCTGCCCTGCACCAGCAGCACCGAGCCGGTGAGCGCCACCGATGCAATGCCCAGCTTGAGCACCATGCCGGCGGAGGACACAAACAGCGCTGTTTCCAGCTCTGCCGCAATGGACTGCTTTTCCACAGCCCGAATTTTGTCGGAAAGACCGGACAGATACCGCTGCTCCGCATTGCTGGCTTTCAGGTCGCGGAGGGTCTCGATGTACTCCTGAATGCCGTCCGCACAGGCCATTTTCGCCGCCATGGTCTTGGCCTGCACCTTGTCCTGCACCCGGTAGCTGCCCACCACGATGGCAGCGGATACCGGGATGACCCACAGGGCTGCCAGCGCCATCCGTCCGTCAAAAGTGAACAGGCTCAGGGCAATGAGCACCGTGGAGATGAGGGAGCCGAACAGACCGGGGATGAAGTGGGAGCAGTCCTTTTCCA
>CABQHF010000062.1 GCA_902463905.1 uncultured Faecalibacterium sp.
GCACCGAGGAGGTGACGGAAATACCGCGCTGCTTCTCGATGTCCATCCAGTCGGAAACAGCGTGCTTGGCGCTCTGCTTGCCCTTGACGGAACCGGCCTGGTTGATGGCTCCGCCGTACAGCAGCAGCTTTTCGGTCAGCGTGGTCTTGCCGGCGTCGGGATGGCTGATGATCGCAAACGTCCGGCGGCGCTCGATTTCTTCACGATTTGTCATAAAAATAAGATTCTCCTGAAAACGGCCTCGCCCTCTCCGTCTGCTCCCGTTGGTCGCATCCACCTCCCCCAAAGGGGGAGGCAAGAAACGTTCCAGTTAAGAACTTGGCTCTCCCTTTGGGAGAGCTGGCGCGTCAGCGCCTGAGAGGGCGAGCGGCTTTTTTACACATACGCACTTTATTCTATACGAAAACGCGCGATAATGCAAGGGCTTTCGTTATTTTTTCAGGATGAAGCAGGGCAGAGGGGCGGTTTCGGCCCAATTGGCAAAATCGCACACCAGAACGGTGAAATCTTTCAGCGGAAGTGCCCGCAGCCAGGCCAGCACCGCCTGCTTTTCGTCTGTGCCGATGACCGCCCCGCTGTACAGGATGGCGCTCACGATGCCGCCGGGGCGCACCGCCTGCAATGCCGCCTGCAATGCGGGGATGCTGCTGTCGGCGGTGGAGAACACCGCGTGGTCGGCCCCGGGCAGCCAGCCGAAGTTGAACATCACGGCATCCGCTGTGCCGGGCTGCACATACTGTAACAGATGGGCGTGGCTGTCGCAGTGCAGGGCATACTGCCCGGCGGGCACCCCGGCCTGTTCCAGCCGGGCGCGGGTGGAGGCGATGGCTTCCGGCTGGATGTCAAAGCCCAGCACACGGCCCTCCGGTGCGATAAGACGGCACAGGAAGGCCGTGTCGCCGCCGTTGCCGCAGGTGGCGTCCACGCACAGGCGCGGGTGCACCAGCCGGGCTGCCAGGTAGTCCTGCACGAACTTCACGGCGGTCAGGTCCGGGGTGCGGCGGCGCACCAGCTGCGGCCCCTCGGCGGCAAAGCCGAACTTGGCCCAGAAGGCCATCTCGGCGGGTTCAGTGGGCAGGGGCGCGGTGAACACGGTGGCGGTTTCGCGGTCATAACCGCCAAAGCTGCGCAATACTTCTTTTAACAGGTAAGAGCCGTAGCCCCTGCGCCGCCATGCCGGGTCGATGGTAAGGGCGGCAAGGGCCGCGCCCTGTGCGGCGGGGTGCAGGGTGCAATGGCCGATGACCTCCTTTTCCTTATAAAGGGCAAAGCCCGTTTCCGTGCGGCGCAGTTCCATGCGGCAGTCTCCTCTTTTCTGCAGGTTTTTCTGCTGTTACAATAGCAACTGCGGGCGTTCTTGTCAAGAAAAAACGGCAGGACCGCATTTCACAGTTTCTTCACGGCACATGCGATTGGTTTTCACAATTGGTGTATACAATAAGAACAGTTCCAGGGGGCGCAGTTCCCCGGAGACAGAGCCTTTTCAGGGAAGGAAGTATCAATATGGATGAGAACAAATGGGAATACAACTATTCCTCTTCCGATAACACGGCAGGCGGCACCGGTTACCCCAATGTGGGCAGCAGCGGTATGAACACCGCCAACCAGTACAACAACGAGCCGGAGCCGCAGCAGGCGTCTGCCGTCCCGGATTCCGGCAGCGTGGTGCCTCCCACCGAGGTGCCGCCCCAGCAGCCGGCCGCTCCGGAACCGCCCAAAAAGAAAAAGCACCATGTCAATGGCGGCAAGGTGGCACGCAGTGCCGTGGCACTGGTGCTGGCCGCAGCCATGGGCTTTGCAGGCGGCTATGTCGGCTCCCAGATGAACGGCAGCAAGGTGGTCATCCAGCAGGTGGCTCCCTCCAGCTCCAGCAGCTCTTCCGGCAGTGACAGCTCCATCACCTCGGCTTCGGCCTCGGGCAGCAGCCTGACCACCGAACAGGTGGCAGATCTGGTCAGCCCCAGCGTGGTGGTCATCACCACCGAGCAGGTGGTCTACTCCCAGTGGTCCTGGTACGGCCAGAATCAGGTGGAGAGCGGTGCCGGCAGCGGCGTGATCATCAGCTCGGATGGCTACATCCTCACCTGTGCCCACGTTGTGGACGGTGCTTCCAATATCACCGTGACTATCAATGATAAGGACTATACCGCAACGCTGGTGGGCGAAGATACCACCAGTGATATCGCGGTCATCAAGATCGACGCCGACGGCCTGACCCCCGCTACCGTGGGCAACAGCGACAGCCTGAAGGTGGGTCAGAACGTGATGGCTGTGGGCAACCCGCTGGGTGAGCTGGGCGGCACCGTGACCGGCGGCATGATCAGCGCTTTGAACCGCAGCGTCACCATTCAGGGCAGCAGTTCTGTGAACACCATGTCCCTGATCCAGATGGATGCTTCGGTCAGCCCCGGCAACTCCGGCGGCGGCCTGTTCAACATGAACGGTGAGCTGGTCGGCATCGTGAACGCAAAATCCTCTTCCAGCGATGCAGAGGGCCTGGGCTTTGCCATCCCCATCAACGATGCCATCAAGGTGGCACAGGAGCTGCTGGAGAACGGCTATGTGACCGGCCGCCCCTATCTGGGCATCACCTACCTGGCTGTGACCGATGCACAGACCGCACAGCAGCTGGGCGTGAACGCCTACGGTGTCTACATCGTGGACGTGACCAAGGGCGGCCCTGCCGATCAGGCAGGCCTGAAGGCCGGTGACCGCATCGTCAGCGTGGACGGCTCCGAGATCGCCTCCAAGGATGATCTGGGCACCCTGATGCAGAACCACTCGGCCGGTGACAGCATCGAGGTCACCGTGGCCCGCGGCGGCCAGATGCAGACTGTTACCGTGACCCTTGGCGAAAAGGGCGCATCCAACAGTTAAAACGTTCTGTAATATGAACTTTTCTACGGCGGCAGACCCTTGCAGGCGGTCTGCCGCCGCCTTTTTTATGCCAAAAAAGCGGCCGGAGCATATTTCCGCTGTTATACCTGCCCGAAGATCGTGGCACTGCAGGGTGCCAGCACGGCCTGATGGGCAAACAGGCGGCTCTCGCCCCGCCACAGGCTGGAGGAGGTGCCATTGCTCAGCAGTTTCCACTGCCCGGCGGGCAGCGGCACCACGCGGGAAGTTCCGGTGGGGTTATAGAACACACACAGTGCCCGCCACCAGGCCCCGTCGCCGGGGGCAGCGGGCAGGGTCCAGCCCACCAGCGGCTGTTCCAGCGAGAAGAACTGCAGCGCCTCCGGGGCGTGACGGTCGGTGGAACCCAGCCGCGGGAAGGCGGCACGCAGCGCCAGCAGGCCCCGGTAGTAGTCCACCAGGGCGTGGTACTGCTCGGCGCGGTTCCAGTCCAGCCGGTTCAGGGCGGGGGAGGAACGGTAGCTGTTGCCCACACCCTTTTTGGTGCGGGCGAATTCTTCCCCCGCCTGCAGGAAGGGCAGGCCGAAACTGGTGAGGTAGATGCCGGCGGCCAGCCGGTTCTGGGCCAGTGCGGTGCTGTCGGCGGCGGTGAACTCCGGCCGCTCGTAACGCACGCAGAGCAGTTTGTCCCACAGGGTGAAGTTGTCGTGGGCGGACACATAGCTCACGATCTGGCTGGGCGCGTGGGGTGGCAGACGGTCGCTGCGGCACCAGGCGGCCACCGCGCCGCCGATGTCCCAGAAGCTGCCGGGCTTGCCCTCCACATAGCCCGGCTCCCGGGCATTGAAACAGCCGCCCTTGATGGCGTCGCGGGTGTCATCGCAGAAGATGCCGATGCGCTCGTTCAGCATGGCCAGATTCGCCTTGTTGGCCTCGTACCGGTGCAGCTGGCTGCAGCCGCCCTGCCACGGCTCACCGTACATCAGGATATCCCGCCCGCCGGGCACAGCGTCCAGTGCAGCACGGGCAGCGTTCATGGTGTCCACATCGTACAGGCCCATCAGGTCGAACCGGAAGCCGTCGATGTGGTACTCCTGCGCCCAGTAGAGCAGGGAGTCGATCATATATTTGCGGGCCATGGGGCGCTCGCTGGCAAACTCGTTGCCGCAGCCGCTGCCGTTGGACAGGCTGCCGTCCTCGTTCTGGCGGAAGAAGTAGTCCGGCACGGTGTTGTTCAGCACGTTTTCGTAGCGGTACATGTGGTTATACACCACGTCCATGATCATGCCGATGCCGGCCGCGTGCAGGGCAGCGATCATCTCCTTGCACTCCCGCACCCGCACTTCGCCGCGGGTGGGGTCGGTGGAGTAGCTGCCCTCCGGGAAATTGTAGTTGGTGGGGTCGTAGCCCCAGTTATACTGCCGCAGCAGCGGCTTTGCCTCGTCCACGCTGCCAAAGTCGAAGATGGGCATCAGCTGCACATAGCCCACGCCCAGCCGCTTGAGGTAGTTCAGGCAGGTGGGGTGGATGCCGTCGCCGTGGAGGGTGGTGCCAGCCTGGGTAAAGGCCATGAACTTGCCCCGCCAGGCCGGGCGCACGCCGCTGGCGGCGTCCTGCGAAAAATCGCGCACGTTCACCTCCCACACCGACCGCCGTGCCGGGGAGATCACCGGGCGCACATCCCGCTCCCACCCGGCGGGAGCGGTGCGGGCCAGATCCAGGATCATGCTGCGCACGCCGTTGATGCCGGCGGAGCGGGCGTAGGGGTCGCCGGTCTCCCGTGCAACGCCGTCTACCGTGACCGTAAAGGTATAGTAGTGCCCGTGCTGGTCGCCGGGCAGCCAGACGCTCCACACGCCCTGCGGCCCGCGCTGCATGGGCAGCGTGCCGATGCAGGGGCTGTCGTGCCCCTTGCGGAACAGGTTCACCGCTGCCTGTTCAGCGGTGGGTGCCCAGAGCCGCAGGCGGGTGCCGGCGGGGGTGTACTCCGGCCCAAGGGGGCCGTTATAGGTGGTTTCGCGGGCAAAACGGCCGCTCTCGTAAAGGGCGCGGCGCTGTGCCTGTGTCATTGTACCCATTTCCTTCATTCCTTCTTGTGAGATTTACACACTTTCACACACTTGTAGTGTAAACAACCGGCGTGGATTTTGCAAGAGGGAAAATCCCTTGCAAAACGGGCCGGGGTACACTATACTGGAAGAAAACTGCAGGGAGGGCCGCACAATGGCATATACCGATGATTGGGAATCCCTTATGAACGGCGTATTCGGCACGGGCGGAAGGGTGAAATTCGGCTCCGGGGCTTCACAGCCGGAGACAAAGGCAAAGACCGGAGGCCTGCCGGATCTGAACGCGGCTCTGCTGGATCAGCAGAAGCAGCTGGATGAACTGCTGAAAAAGCAGAATGCCCAGCTGAAAAAGCAGGATACTGACACCCAGGCGGCGCTGGAAAGCAGCCGCCAGATGCTGCGGGACATGGAAAACGACGGCCTGCTGGCCAGAGGCACCACCGACACGAAGCCGGAGCATCTGGGCAGCTTTGAAGGGCTGGCCGCCGAGGTGAAAAAGACCGTGCTGGGGCAGGATGCCTTTGTGGATGGCGTGGTGCGGGCCATGCGGCGGCCCTTCGTGCTGGGCACCGAGGCCCCTGCCGCCCGCAACGTGATCCTGCTGAGCGGTGCACCCGGCACCGGGCGGCACTTTGCATTGGAAGAGACGGCCCGCATCATGGCGGCCCGCGGCCTTCTGCAGAGCGATAAGACCGCAGTGCTGGATCTGGTCATGTACCCGGATTCCGGGTCCGAAAAGCTGTTTTTGCAGGATCTGTACGCCGCCCTGCACGCTCCCGGCGAGATTTTGATCTTTGAGCACTACGAGAGCTGCTATCCGGGCTTTTTGAAAACCATCGCCGACCTTGCCGTCAAGGGCAGCGCACCGCTGTCCAGCCGGTATCTGGTCAACAAGGAGGGCATCCTGGTGGACGCCGGCACGGCGCTGGCGCCCGGAGCCGTGAGCCGCATCGACCCCTGCGGCAAGTACCTGATCTTCTTCTCCCACAAGGGGCGGGAGGCGCTGGCCGACAAGTTCGGTGCGCCCTTCGTCTCGGCGGTGGGGGATGTGTGCACCACTACCGCCTTTGCGCGGGAAGATCTGGCCGCCATGGCGGCGCAGGAGCTGAACGCGCTGGCCCAGAAGGTGCGCACCCGGCTGGGTCTTGCCCTTGCCGCCGGGGCGGACGTGCGGGACTATGTGGCCGCCCAGTGCTCCAAGGAAAAGGGCGCGGCCGGTCTGAAGCTGTGCTGTGACCGCATCTTCCGCGCCCTGAGCGAATACTGCCTGCAGAGCGATACGGCCCTCACCGGCACCGTGGCCCTGACTGCCGTGCCGGAGGGGCTGCGATTTGCGCTGAACGGTGCTGCCCCGGCGGATCTGTTCAGCCTGCTGCCAACGGAGTACACCGGCGCTGTGGACGAGATCCGCGCCGAGCTGGATGCACTGGTGGGCCTTGCCCCGGTCAAGGATTATGTGTTCGGTCTGGCAGACAACCTGCAGGTGCAGCAGCGCCGCGCCGCCGCCGGGTTCAAGACGGCCAGCCTGTCCATGCATATGATCTTCACCGGCAACCCCGGCACCGGCAAGACCACCATCGCCCGGCTGGTGGCAAAGTACCTCAAGGCCATCGGGGCGCTCAAGGGCGGCCAACTGGTGGAGGTGAGCCGCGGCGACCTGGTGGGCCGCTACACCGGCCACACCGCCCCGCTGACCAACAGCGTCATCCAGAGTGCACTGGGCGGCGTGCTGTTCATCGACGAGGCCTACAGCCTGTACCGCGGCGAACAGGACAGCTTCGGGCTGGAAGCCATCGACACCCTTGTGAAGGGCATGGAGGACCACCGTGACGAGCTGGTGGTGATCCTGGCCGGGTACACCAAAGAGATGGAAGTGTTCCTCACCGCCAACAGCGGCCTTGCCAGCCGCTTCCCGAACAAGGTGGAGTTCCCGGATTACACCGCCGACGAGCTGCTGGACATCACCACCGTGCTGGCCAAGGGCAAGGGCTACCGGCTGGACGAGGGCTGCACCTTCCCGCTGCTGGGCTACTACAAGCGCCGTCAGGCGCTGGACAGCCGCACCGCCGGCAACGGCCGCCTTGCCCGCAACACGCTGGAAAAGGCCATCTTCAACCAGAGCCGCCGCCTTGTGGCAGAGCCCAACGCCCCGCTGGACCTGATCCTGCCCGGCGACCTGGAATTTGACGAATGAGAAAGAATTATTTATAACGAACGAACCCCCGGCAGGCTGCGGCCTGCCGGGGGTTCGTTGATTCTGGATCAGTTGTGCTGCTCGGCCAGCTCCTGCACCATGTCGTGCAGGCCCTGCCGCACCTCGGCGGGAGAGGTGATCTCCACCTTGCCGCCAAAACCGCAGACCCAGCCGTAAAACTGGTCGCTCACGCAGACCGGGACATCAAAGTGGAAGTACCCGTCTGCTTCCGGCAAAAAGAGAGTGTCCTGCCCGAAACGGTCCCGCATGGCGGCTTCCAGGTCGGCGGTGCAGCGCAGGGTCACCCGGTATTCCGGCCCGCCGAACATGTTGAAATGCTTGCGCAGATAGCTGGGCAGGTCGAAGGCGGCAAAGGCCTCCTTGCCCCGGCGGGGGCGGTCCAGCACCTTGACGTAGGACATGCGGTCCACCCGGTAGTTGCGGATGTTGGCGGGATCCTTTTCATCCTGGTAGGCGATGAGGTAGTAGCAGCCGCCCTCCCAGGCCAGCTGCCAGGGGCTGACCGTCCAGGTGCTGTTGTTCTTGTAGCGGAACTGCACCAGCCGCCCGGCGCTGATGGCCGTGTGCAGTGCGTCGATGCTGTACAGCAGGGTGCGGCTGTCGGCCTTGGGGCGGCCGTCCACATACACCTGACGCTGCAGCTGGGTGCCCTCGTACTCGGAGCACAGGGCCTCCAGCTTGCGGATGAGCTTTTTGCTGGTGCGTGCCGAGATGACCTTGCTGGCCTGCACAGCGTCCACCAGCAGCTTGAGCTCGGAAAGCTCGAAGGCACGGCTGGCCATCCAGTAGCCGCCGCCGCGCCCGCGCCGCAGCTGGATGTCGTAGCCCAGCGCGCACAGGGTGTCGATGTCGCTGTAGATGCTCTTGCGCTCGGCCAGAATGCCCTGCTGTTCCAGCAGTTCCACCAGCTGGGGCACGTTCAGCAGGTGGTTTTCGTCGGTTTTCTGCTCAAAGATGTGCAGCAATGCCAGGAGCTTGGTCTTTTGTCCTTCCTGCTTGGGCATGGCGGAATACCTCCCTTGTTTTACGGCAGCTTTTTGTCAAAGGCAGCGCGGCGCTGGGTGGACAGGCGGAACATCTCTTCCAGCTTGTCCCGGTCATCGGCCACGAGGGCGTTGCGCATTTCGCGCAGGGCCGCATCGAACTGGTCAATCTCGCTGATCAGGTTTTCCTTGTTCCACAGGAACAGTTCCGCCCACATTTTGTCGTTGATGCGGGCAATGCGGGTCAGATCCCGGAAGGAGTCACCGGTGTATTCGCACAGCGAGGTGTTGTCGTTGGCGCACATCAGGCTCACGGCGATGGCGTGGCACAGTTGGCTGACGTAGCCGATCATTTTGTCGTGCTCCTGCACCGTCAGGGTGCAGATGTGCTTGAAGCCCAGCACCTCCGCCAGCTCCTTTGCCCACTGGATGGCCTCCGGGGTATTCTTGTCGGTGGGGGTGATGATGAAGTTGGCCGGGGCAAAGTTCACCTCGGCAGCGTGCTCCACGCTGGAGGTCTCGCGGCCTGCCATGGGGTGGCTGGCAATGAACTCCACCCCTGCCGGGCACATGGCCTGCACCGGCTCCACAAGGCCGGTCTTGACGCCGGACACATCCGTGAAGATGCAGCCGGGCTTGAGGAGCGGGCCGTAGGCTTTGAACCATTCCAGCAGGGCCGTGGGGTACAGGCCGAAGATGATGTGGTCGGCCTGCTGCACCAGATCTTCAAAATCATGGGTCTTGCCGCTGGCAATGTAGCCGTGGTCAAGGGCATACTGTAAGTGCCCCTCACTGCGGTTGATGCCGTCCACATGGAAACCGGCTTTGGTCAGCTCCAGGGCATACTTGCCGCCCAGCAGACCAAGACCCACCACGAGATAACGTTTTGTTTTGTCAAGCATATTCTACCTCCACACCCAAAGGCCGGATGGCTGCAAAGAAATTCGGCCAGCTCTTCTGGATGGCTTCGGCGTCATCCACAGTCAGGGGCAGCCCAGCGGCTGCGCTCAGCACCGCAAGGCTCATGACCACCCGGTGGTCGTTGTGCCCGTGCAGAATGCCTTCCGGCGCGTGCAGATGCTCGGCGCAGCCGTGCACCGTGATGGTGCCGCCATCGCTTTCCAGCACGCCGCCGCAGGCCCGCAGCTCGGCTTCCATGGCGGCGATGCGGTCGCTCTCCTTCAGGCGCAGGCGCTCGGCGTTGCGGATGACGGTGGTGCCCTCACACAGCAGGCCCAGCACCATGAGCACAGGGCCAAGGTCCGGGCAGTCGGCCAGGTCGATGTCCACCCCGTGCAGGGGCGCCTTTGCAAAGGTGACGGTGTCCCCCTCACGGGTGAACTGTGCGCCGCACCGGTGCAGGAGATCCAGAATGACCGCGTCGCCCTGCAGGGTGTCCGGGGAAAGGCCAGTGACGGTCACCCCGCCGCACACGGCACCCAGCACCGCCGGGAAGGCCGCCTGACTGTAGTCGCCCTCTACGGCGTAATCGCAGGGGCGGTAGTGCTGGCGGCCCGGCAGGGCCAGCGTATTCCCATCCAGCCAGCGGCTGGTCACCCCAAAGGCGGCCTGCACCGCGCGGGTCATGTCGATGTAGCTGCGGCTCTCCACCGGCGGGATGAGGTGCAGGGTGCTGTCGCCGTCCAGCAGGGGCAGGGCAAACAGCAGCCCGCTGATGAACTGGCTGGACACGTTGCCCGCCAGCCGGTATTCCCCCGGTGTGAGGGCACCTTCCACGGTCAGACCAGCAGAGGTCTGTTCAAACCGTAGATCCTGCTCCCGATACAACGTTTCGTAAACCGACTGGGGCCGCTCCATGAGCCGCCCACGGCCGGTAAAGGTCACTTCCTGCCCGGTGAGGCTGGCAATGGGGATGAGGAACCGCAGGGTGCTGCCGCTCTCGCAGCAGTCCACCGGGGCAGTGAGGGGGGCAAAACGGCCCAGCCCTTCCACCACGGCATCTGCGGGGCCGGTGGTCACCCGGGCACACAGCTGGCCTGCGGCGGCCAGCGTGGCGGAGATGTCCTTACTGAACTCCAGATTCGTGATGTGAGAGCTGCCTGTGGCCAGCGCCGCACACAGCACGGCCCGGTGGGCCATGCTCTTGCTGGGCGGGGCTGTGATGCTCCCGCCGATGGGGCGGGAAGAATGAATGGTTACCAGCATAGGCCGTTACATATCGCGGCCGATGGCCCATGCCACCTGACGGCACTTGGCCATGGCCTGTGCAAAGGCATCCG
>CABQHF010000063.1 GCA_902463905.1 uncultured Faecalibacterium sp.
GCCACCTTGAGCACGCGGGATGCCAGCACGTTTTCGTCAAATGGCTTGACAAAATAGTAGGCAAACCCTTCGTCCAGCAATTCCTGCACCATTTCTTCGCTCTGGAATGCACCGGTGACAAAAAAGGACGTGTGCCGCTCCCCGGCGGCATTGTAGCGCTGCTTGACCGCCAGTGCATCCAGCCCCGGCATAAAGGCGTCCAGCAGCACCACCTGCGGCCGGACGGACAGCATCTTCTGCAGGACCTTGTTCCCGTCCTTTTCCACGACCGTGACCTCCACGCCTTTCTGCTCCAGTGCTTCGCGGCAGGCCGCCGTGATCTGTGCCCCGGTATCCGACATCAAAAATCTCACTTTGTCCATGGTTGTTCCCTCCAATGTGTGCAGTTCCCTTAACACCATGGATTTTACCATATTTTTCCATATAGTTCAACGGGTTTTTATGGTAAATTTTGGCAAAGAAAATCGAAACCCTCTGTATTTTTTTGCGCGAGCCGGTTTTTTATGCCGCATGTTCTGTTCCGGCGGCCTGCTGCGCCTGCTCCAGCATGGTCTGGGCAAAGATGCCATAGCCCCGCGTGGGGTCGTTGACCAGCACATGGGTCACCGCACCCACCAGCCGCCCGTTCTGCAGGATGGGGCTGCCGCTCATACCCTGCACGATGCCGCCGGTCCTGGCCAGCAGGGCCGGGTCGGTCACCCGCAGGATCATATTCCGGCGGGGGTCGGCATCGTTCACCCGCTCGATGCGCACCTTGTAGGCCTGCGGGGTCTCGCCTGCAGTGGTGGTCCAGATCTCGGCCTCGCCGGGGACCACCTCCTGCGCAAAAGCCAGCTCCCGCGTCTCACCGGGCAGGGCGGTGCGCAGGGTGCCGTACACGCCGTTCTGTCCATTGATTTCAATGCTGCCCAGCGCGTGGCTGCTGAGGAACTTGCCCTTCAGCTCCCCCGGGCTGCCGATGGTGCCGCTGGTGCAGTCCACGATGCTGCAGGCCACGATCTCGCCGCTGCGCAGGGCCACGCTTTCGCCGGTGTCACTGTCGCTGATGGGGTGCCCCAGCCCGGCAAACACCCCCAGCTGCGCATCCACGAAGGTCATGGTGCCCACCCCGGCCGAGGAATCCCGCACCCACATCCCGGCCCGCCACTGGGCGGAAGAGGCGTCCCACACCGGGGTCAGGGTGGTCTGCCGCTGCTCCCCGCTGCGGACATACACCATCTCCACGGCACCGCCCTGTGCCGCTTCCAGCGCCTGCTTCACGGCATCGTTGTCCTCTGTGGGCGTGCTGCCGATGCGGATGACCCGGTCGCCCAGACGCAGCCCGGCAGCCTTGGCCGGGTTTTCCGACCCGGCGGCGGTGTTCACGTCCGAAAAGCCGACCACGAGGGCACCTTCCGAGAACATCTTCACCCCGAAGGGCGTGCCGCACACCGTCACCGTCGGGCGTTCGGTGACCACTGCACGGATGGTCCGCACCGGCAGCCAACCGCCCAGCGCCAGCGTGACCTGATAGCTGCCCACAGCACGGGTGCTGGCCACATTGCGGCTGCCATGACCGTGCAATGGTTCCACCCAGGCAAAGCGGGGCAGCTGCAGCGCCTGCCCAGGCTCCAGACGGATCTCCTCCGGCAGGGCGTGCCACAGCCAGCCCAGTGCCGCTGCGGCCGCCACCAGCAGATATACGCACCCGATGCGCAGAAACCGCACCAGCCCCGCTTTGTGCATGCACAGTCCTCTCCTTTACCCTGAACTTGTGCCCTTAGTATGCACCGGACGGGAGCCTGCTATAAATCCCTGCCGCAGCGATTGACTTTTTGCGGCAGAATTGATAAACTAGGAGATACACGTTATGCGGGAGTGGCGGAATGGCAGACGCGCTGGTTTTAGGCACCAGTTCCATGTGAGTGAGGGTTCGACCCCCTTCTCCCGCACCAGATCTGCCTCCGGGCCTTTTGCCCGGAGGTTCTGTTTTATCTCATAGCCGTCAGGAGGGTTTTCCATGGTCTACACCGTAGGAGAGACGGCAAAGATGCTGGTACTACGAAACGGCACAGGCCGCCGGCACCATCGACGTTCCTCGCGATATGCCGGACGATGAGGTGCCCCGGCAGTTCCGCGCCATCCGGCAGGAGCTGAAGCAGAAGCCGGAAGGCTGCTGAGATTCAGGGCCAGAACACGATGCCCAGCACGGCAGAGAGCAGGATCATCCCGATGGGGGATGGCGCTTTCTGCCGTGCTTTTTTGTACCCGAAGTGCACCAGCCCCAGCAGCACGAACACCAGAACGGCCCGGCCATCCGGTGCAAACCCGCCCGCCGGGCCTGCGGTATAGCCGCCCAGCGTGGAAAGACCCATGGTGACCGCTGTAGCTAAGATCATGGCCACCACGCAGGGGCGCACCCCGTTCAGCACCGCCTGCACCCCGGCGTACCGGAGCGCACTGCGCAGCACTGCCGCCACCAGCAGGATGATGACGAAGGACGGCAGCACTACTCCCAGCGTTGCGGCCAGTGCCCCCGGCAGCCCGGCCTGCGACGAACCGATGAAGGTGGCCATGTTCACGGCCAGCGGTCCCGGAGTGGACTCCGACACCGCGATAAAGCTCAGGAATTCTCCCTCAGTGAGCCAGCCGTGGCCCAGCACCACCTCCCGCACCAGCGAGATCATGCCGTAGCCACCGCCGAAGGACAGGGTGCCGATCATGAGGAAATTCCAGAACAGGGTCAGACAGATCATTTTGTGCCCGCCCCCTTCCGCAGCCACTGCACACCGTACACCGCAAGTCCCACAGCGCCGCTGATGAGGATGTAAAAGATGGAGGAAAAGGACACCGCCAGCACCGAGCAGCTCACCATGGCCAGCAGCACCGCTGCCAGCACCGAGAGGTTGAAGGCGCTCTTTTCCAGATTTTTCAGTATCTTGATGCCCGCCGAGAGGATCAGGTAGATCACGCACACCTGAATGCCCCGGAACGCACTGGACACCGCCGACAGCTGCAGGAACTGGTCAAAGAACAGCGAGATGGCATAGATGACCACGAAGGACGGCAGGCACACCGCCAGCGTGGAGGCCGCCGCGCCGGGCACCCCTTCGATCTTGTAACCGATATAGGTGGCGCTGTTCACCGCCATGGGGCCGGGCGTGGATTCCGCAATGGCCACCATATCCAGGAATTCTTCCCGCGTGACCCACTGCTTTTTCTCCACGAATTCATGTTCCAGCAAAGCCACCATGGCATAGCCGCCGCCAAAGGTAAATGCCCCGATTTTGAAAAAGGTCGCAAAAAGCTCCCCTGTTTTTGTCTGTTTCATTCCCGTCACCTCGTTGGCCCCATTCTAGCACAGCCCCCTGCAAAAGAAAAGAGGCCCGGCGCAAACCGACGTGCAGGCTTGCATCCTGGGCCGGACTGTGGTATGCTTGATGCCAGAAAAAGGGAGCCTGCGCAAAGCGGGCTGAGAGTGGGCTGCATTGCCCTGACCTGTGACCTGATTTGGATCATGCCAACGTAGGGAGATAGCGTTCATCATCGGTTTTGTCCATGCGGAGCTGCCCCTGCCGGGCATCTCCGCATTTTTATTTGTAAGGGAGTTTTACAGCATGAAAACAGCTTTGACCATTGCCGGCAGTGATTCCAGCGGCGGCGCAGGCATCCAGGCCGATATCAAGACCATGACTGCCAATGGTGTGTTCGCCATGAGTGCCATCACCGCCCTGACGGCCCAGAACACCACCGGCGTCACCGACATCTTTGAGACCACGCCCCGGTTCCTGGCAGAGCAGCTGGATGCCATCTTCACCGACATCACCCCGGATGCCGTCAAGATCGGCATGGTGAGCTCGGCCGAGCTCATCGACACCATTGCCGAAAAGCTGCACACCTACGAGGCAAAGCACATCGTAGTGGACCCCGTGATGGTGGCCACTTCCGGCTCCAAGCTGCTGCGGGACGACGCTGTGCAGGCCCTGACCGCCAAGCTGCTGCCCATGGCCGAGGTGCTCACTCCCAACATCCCGGAGGCCGAGATCCTGTCCGGCATGACCATCTCCGACGCCGCCGGCATGGAGGCTGCCGCAAAGGCCATCAGCGAAAAGTATGGCTGCGCCGTGCTGTGCAAGGGCGGCCACCAGATCAACGACGCCGACGACCTGCTGTGGCGCAGCGGCACCGGCAAATGGTTCCACGGCAAACGCATCGCCAACCCCAACACCCACGGCACCGGCTGCACCCTGTCCAGCGCCATTGCCTCCAATTTGGCCAAAGGCTGCGATCTGGACACCTCGGTGGAGCGGGCCAAGGCCTACATTTCCGGCTGCCTGTCCGCCATGCTGGATCTGGGCCACGGCTCCGGCCCCATGGATCATATGTTTGCTCTGAAAGGAGAGTTTGTGGATGGCTGAGATGCCTTTTGTTTCCTCCCTGGTGCAGGAGGATCTGCCGGTGTGGCAGCAGTGCCTGGACACCGAATTCCTGCGCAGGATGGAGGACGGCACTCTGGACGAAGCCTGCTTCAAGGGTTACATCGTAGAGGACAGTCTTTACCTGCGGGAATACGCCAAGGTGTTTGCCTGGGGCATGACCAAGGCCCGCACCATGGAGACGCTGCGCAATTACTACTCCCTGCTGGGCTTTGTGCAGGAGAGCGAGGATGTGACCCGTCTGCACTATCTGGAGCAGTTTGGCCTGTCGGAAGCCGACTTGCAGGCCTTGCCCCTGCGGCCGGAGAACCGCGCCTATGTGGACTGCATGATCAACGCCGCAAAAAACGGCGAAGGAGAGGCCGAATGCATCATGGCCTGCCTGCCCTGCATGCTGAGCTACGGCTGGATCTTCCAGAAAATGCTGGACCGCTCCCCTGCCGTGCGGGACACCCTCTACGGCCCGCTGGTGCAGGACTACGCCGGTCCCGGCTATGCGGACGCCTGCCGCGCCTGGGCCGCCTATGCGGAAAAGGTGTGCACCGGCCTGTCGCCGGAGCGCGCAGCCCGCTGCCGCGCCATCTTCCACGACTGCTCGGTGCATGAGCTGCATTTCTGGGAAATGTCGGCCAAGCCCCGCACGGATCTCTGATTTTTCTGCATTTACGGCTGCTGCGCCGCTCCGGGCACCCCGGGCGGGCGGCGGCCGTTTATTTTGCGGTTGCAATTTGCGGCATGGTTTTTTATAATAGAAGTAATTGTGCGGCGGCTGTGAGCCCTGCACCGGAAAGGACCTTTGCAACCATGATCTTTGTGCCCCTGCTGCATTACTTCAAGTGCAAGAACACCTACAGCGGCAACGAATACGGCCTGCGCTATCGGCTCACCCCGGGCAAGCGCAGCGTGCCGGACCCGGAGGGCGGCGAGGGTGCCGTGAAGGAGGAGAGCATCCTGACGGTGGACTACTGGCCGGACCCCTGGACGCTGGAAATGACCGACCCGGCCCTGCGCCGACAGGAAATTTTTCCGCTGACCGACGAGGGCCGCGCCGCCGCCGCAAGCTGTCTGGAGGACGCCTTCAACGCCGACCCGGAACGCTGGAAGAACTGCCCCGACATGATGGACTGTGACCCCTGGACGCCGCCCGCACCGGAACCCGAAGAAGAAGCAGAGACGAGGAACGCATGATCTACCGTTTGAAAGAACTCCAAGGCGATACCATCGCGGTGCCGCAGCTGGTATTTTCCAAGCTGGGCATCGCCGAAGAATACAACGTCCGGGTGGCTTTGTATGTACTGGCCACCGGCATCACCGACCCGGACAAGATCTGCGCAGACCTCAAGCTGCGCAGCCGCATCAGCGCCGAAAGTGCCCTGTCCTTCTGGGCCGGTGCCGGGCTGCTGGAACGCTACGAGGAAAACGCGGCCCCGGGTGCCGAGCCCAGTGCCCCCGCCCCCATGACCTGGGCCGAGATCGCCGCCGCCAGCCGCACCGACCCCATGATCTCCAGCCTGATTGACTGCGCCCAGACCGGCTTTGCCCGCCCGCTGACCCACCGCGAGATGGAAAAACTGGTGAACCTGTATGTGCAGGAGGGTTTTGCGCCGGAGACCGTGATGCTGTGCGTGGCCTATGTGGCCAGCTGCGGCAAGCGCACCATGGCTGCCGTGGTGCATGAGCTGAAGGTCTGGCGCACCGAGGGCGTGGAGACCGGCGAGCAGGCCGACGCCCACCTCAAGCTGCTGGCCCTGCGCCGGAGCCGGGAACAGTACGTCAGCGGCCTGCTGGGCATCTCCACCGACGAGCTCACCCTGGGCGGCCGCAAGGCCATTGCCCGCTGGTACGAGGTGTACGGCTACGATGACGCCATGGTACAGGAAGCTGCTGTGCAGGCAGGCCCCAAGCGGGACCTGTGGTACTGGAACAGCATCCTGAAAACCTGGAACGCCAAGGGCCTGCGCACCATCCACGACGTGCGAGGCCCGGTGGCCGACGCCGGAGCCAGCCGGAACATCCGGGTGGACCGTGAAGCCCCCAGCGGCAACGATTTTCTGGGCAACAGCAGCCTTTCTGCGTCGCTCAACCGGCTCAAAAAGCGCTCCAACACATAACACGAGGTTACCCATATGCGTACCAAAAACGAACTGTATCAGGAAGCTTTGCGCACTGTGGCCGCCCGGCGGCAGATGGCCCGCGCCCGTGCCGAGGATGCCCGCGCGGAGGCAGAGGCCGCCGTGCCCGCCCTGCGCCACGCCGAGGATGAGGTGCGGGTGCGGGGTCTGCGCTGCGCACTGGCCGGTGCCTCCGGCAAGGACCGCACCGAGGCCGCTGCCGCGCTGGCCGATGCCCGGCAGAAGCTGACCGCCCTGCTGGCGGCCAGCGGGCGGCCTGCCGACGCGCTGGAGCCGAAATTCAGCTGCAAGCTGTGCCAGGACACCGGCACGGTCAACGGCCGCACCTGCAGCTGTGTGCACAAAGTCATGCAGCAGCTGCGCCGACAGGAGATCGAGCAGCTGTCCAGCCTGTCCATTTCCAGCTTTGACACCATGGAGCTGCGCTACTACCCCAACACGATGGACACTCAAAACGGTGTGAACGTCCGCGCCTATATGGGCCGCCTGCTGGACGGCCTGAAGCAGTATGCCGAGGATTTTTCCCCCACCGAGAGCGAAAGCCTGATGCTCATCGGCAACGCGGGCCTTGGCAAGACCCACGCTGCGCTGGCCATTGCGGGCCTTGTGCTGGAACAGGGCCACGATGTGATCTATGTGTCCAGCCCGGATTTCTTTGGCAAGATCGAGGCCTCTCGGTTTGACCCCTCCGGGGATGCCGACACCCTGCTGCGCACCGCCTCCACGGCTGACCTGCTCATCCTGGACGATCTGGGCACCGAGTTCGTCACGCCCTACTTCATCACGGTGTTCTACAGCCTGCTGAACAACCGTCTGGGTGCCGGGCTGCCCACCATCATCACCACCAACATCACCGACGGTGCCCTGCTGGAAAAACGCTATACCGAAAAAATTTCCAGCCGCCTGTCGGCGTTCATTCCCTTCCGCTTCCTGGGTGAGGACATCCGCCCCCAGAAAGCGGCGGAATAAACCGCAAAAAAGGATCCCCCGCCGGGTGCAGCTGCCTTCGGCGGGGGATCTTTGACGTTATACCGTTTTGCTCTCAGAATTCCAGGGCCGGGCTCACCTCATTGCGGCGCTGTGCCTGCACGATGCAGTCTTTGTCCGGCACCACGCCCGCTGCGCCCAGCGTATTGAACACCGTCTGCAGGGCCAGCGAGGGGGTGTTGTTTTCCTGCGAAAGATGGCACAGGGCAAACTTCTTGCAGCCATCCTGGATGAGCTCCAGCAGTTTTGCCGAGCACTCGTCGTTGGACAGATGCCCCCGGGCGCTCTCAATGCGGGACCGTAAGTAGTAGGGGTAAGGGCCGCTGCGCAGCATGTGCAGGTCGTAGTTGCTCTCCAGCGCCACCAGGTCGCACCCGGCAAGGGCCTCGTGCACCGGGGGCGTCAGCACGCCAAGGTCGGTGGCGATGGTCATGGTCTTGCCGTCCGGGGTGTGGATGCGGTAACCCACACAGGGCACATCGTGGCTGGCGGGGAAGGACTGCACGCCGAATGCGCCCACGTCCTCTTCCCGGCCCTCCAGCGTGTTCAGCTCACAGCTGGGCGGCACGATGCCGTTGGCGTCCAGAAAATCCAGCGTGGCCGCAGCACCGTACACCGGCAGCGGGTTCTTTTTGAGAAAGGTGGAAAGCCCCTTGACGTGGTCGCTGTGCTCGTGGGTAACCAGGATGCCGTCGCAATCGCTGATGGCAAGGCCCAGCGCCTTGAGCGCTGCCGAGGTGGTGCGCACGCCTTTGCCCATATCGACGATCAGGTATCGGCTGCCGCAGCACACCACACTGCTGTTGCCGGAAGAGCCGGAATACAATGAGATGAATTCTGCCATGAAAAACCTCTTGTTGCTCATAAAAACAGCCTACCGCAAAACACGGCAGGCTGTTTATTTTATCTGACTGTTACAGGGCCTGCTCCAGCGCGGCGGGCACGCGATCCACCTTGCTGATATCGGCACCCAGACCGCGCAGCTTCTCCACAATGTTCTCGTAGCCGCGCTCGATGTGGCTGATCTCCTCGATCTCGCTGGTGCCGTCTGCCATCAGGGCAGCCACCACCATGGCGGCACCGGCGCGCAGATCCAGCGCACGCAGCGGAGCCGGGCTGAGCTTTTCCACGCCTTCAAACACGGCCACCTGACCGTCCACCTGCACGTTGGCACCCATCTTGCGCAACTCGTCCACATAGCGGAAGCGGTTGTCCCACACGCTCTCGGTGACGGTGCTGGTGCCCTTGGCCACGCTCAGCAGCACGCCCATCAGGGGCTGCATATCGGTGGGGAAGCCGGGATGCGGCATGGTGTTGATCTTCAGGGGCTGGATATCGCCGGTGCGGCGCACCCGCACTGCATCATCGAACTCCTCCACCTCGGCACCGGCACGGCGCAGCTTGGCGGTGATGGGTTCCAGATGCTTGGGGGTGACGTTCTTGATCAGCACATCGCCGCCGGTGGCAGCAGCAGCCACCATGTAGCTGCCGGCCTCGATCTGATCCGGGATGATGCTGTAGGTGCAGCCGTGCAGCTTTTCCACACCGCGCACCTTGATGACATCGGTGCCGGCACCGCGCACATCAGCACCGCACATATTCAGGAAGTTTGCCAGATCCACCACATGGGGCTCCTTGGCGCAGTTTTCCAGAATGGTCTGGCCCTTTGCCATCACGGCGGAAAGCATACCGTTCATGGTAGCGCCCACGCTGACCTTATCAAAGAAGATGTGTGCACCGTTGAGCTCCTTGGCGCGCACGGTGATCATGCCGTAGTCCACGCTGTCCTCGGCGCCCAGGGCACTGAACACCTTGAGGTGCTGGTCGATGGGGCGGGGGCCAAGGTTGCAGCCGCCGGGCATGGCCACCTGTGCCTTGCCGAAACGGGACAGCAGCGCGCCCAGGAAATAGTAGCTGGCGCGCATCTGGCGGGACAGATCGTCCGGCACATTGGTGCCGGTCAGATGGGTGGTATCGATCTCGTAGGTGTTGCGGTTGAGCATCCTGACCTGTGCACCCAAGGTGCTCAGGATCTTCAGGCTCACCGCCACGTCACTGATATCCGGCAGATTTTCGATCACACAGACATCCGCCGCCAGAATGGTAGCAGGCAGAATGCCGACCGCCGCATTCTTTGCACCGGAAATGATGACCTCGCCATGCAGGGGCTTGCCGCCCGTAATAACAAATTTCTCCACTTTTATGATCTCCTTGTCAAAGGCCTGTGCCACAGGCCTGTTAAGGTTCCTGAAAGCATTCATATCCGCTGCCTGTGCCCGTCCTGTGTACAAAGCCCGCGCACAATTACAGCTATCTTATTATACACAAATTACACAAAAAAGCAAAGCCCCGATTGTACGAGTTCCATTATTTTCTGTTTTGCCCAGAATCCGTTCCGATATTCTGAAAATTTGTCTCTTTTTTTCAAGATTCCGACACATTCCGGCGGTCAGACGCCGGTTTGTCGCATTTTACCACACCTGATCCTCACTGCGGGTCTCCTTGATCCAGCCCAGCTGATAGGCCGTTACCAGCTGTTTGAGATCGTGCACCCGCTCCCGCAGCACCTCGCCCTCGTCGGTGTCCTCCACGAGGATGCGGTGGTTCTCGGTCTCCAGAATGTTTTTCTGGGAAATGA
>CABQHF010000064.1 GCA_902463905.1 uncultured Faecalibacterium sp.
ACCACCTTGCGGGGAGCCAGACTCTCCACCACCTGCTTGTAGGCCTCGAACTGGTAGTCCTCGGTGGGGAAGTCCTTGCAGTTCAGATAGACGAACTCGGTGCGGAACAGGCCCACACCGCCGGCGTCGTTCTGCTGCACAGCGCCCACATCGCTCATGCCGCCGATGTTGGCAAAGACATTGATGGTCTTGCCGTCCAGCGTGGTGTTGGGCTTGCCCTTCAGCTCCTGCAGCAGGGCCTGCTTTTTCTGGTCCTCCTGCTGGCGCTTTTTCAGGCTCTTGAGCAGATCGGGGGTGGGGTCCACATACACACAGGCATTGTAGCCGTCCACCACGGCCATCTTGCCGTCCCAGTCATCCTGGATATCCTTGCACTGGATCAGGGCAGGGATGTTCATGCTGCGGGCCAGAATGGCGGTGTGGCTGTTGGAGCTGCCCTCGCGGGTGATGAAGCCCAGCAGCAGGCTCTTGTCCATGCGCACCGTCTCGGACGGGGCCAGATCCTCGGCCACCAGAATGCTGGGCTCGGTGCCCTGCAGGCTGGCATTGTCCACCCCCTGCAGGATGTCCAGGATCGCCTGTGCAATGTCGATGACGTCCGCACTGCGGGCCTGCAGATACGGGTCATCCATGGCTGCGAACACGGCAGCCTGATTGTCGCCGGCGGTCTTGACAGCGTACTCGGCGCACTTGTGCTGGCCGTTGATGATCTCCTTGATGGCGTCCACAAAGTCGTCATCTTCCAGCATCATGGCGTGGATGTTGAACACTTCGGCAATGTCCTCGCCTGCTTCGGCCAGTGCCTTTTCGTACAGAGCAGTCTGCTGCTCAATGGCTTTCTGCTGAGCAGCCTCAAAGCGGGCCACCTCTGCAGCGGTGTCGGCGATCTCTGCGGTGGAGATCACGGTGTCCTTTTTCTTATAGATCTTCAGCTTGCCGATGGCAATGCCGTTCAGAATGCTTCTACCGGTGCCTACCTGCATCGCTCATTCTCCTTCTTACTCATCCATTTCAAAAAAGCCCCCGCAGATCACTCCGCGAGGGCTGTGGCATCACGGCGGGATCAGACGTTCTCGGTCAGGAACTTCTGAATTGCTGCAGCGGCTGCCTCTTCATCGTCGCCTTCTACCTTGATGGTGATGGTCTCGCCCTGCTTGACGCCCATGCCCATCAGAGCCATCAGCTTGCGCATGTCGCAGCTCTTGCCGTCCTTCTCGAGGGTGGCGGTGCTGGCAAAGCCCTTCACGGTCTTGACGAGCAGGCCGGCCGGACGAGCATGGATGCCGCAGGCATCCTTAACGGTATACTGGAATTCCTTCATAATCATTTTCTCCTTACTTGATTTTCCTGTGCCCGGCGCTGCAAACTCCAGCACATGGGGCGTAAAAATACAGGAAAAGTTTATACATCTATTATAAACCCTGCACTGTCTTTTTGCACCGTTCTATATTGCTGATTTTTGCGGCAAAATTTTGGTAGTTTTGAACATACAAAAGCTCCAAAAATGCTCATTTTTTACATTTTTTCATTTTTGTTTGCAAAATTTATGCATTCTGCGACCCAATTTTCCATGCAAAACCGGTTGTTTGTTCCGGGACCGTACCGGTTTTGCCGGGAGTTCCGGCCTGCATCACTCCACGGGGTAGCCTTCGGCGTCCAGCGGCAGGGACGCATAATCCACCGCCTGGGCCTGCTCTCCGGCCTCCCCGGAAGTCTGCTGCGCCGCGTCGCCGGTCAGTTCTTCGTCATGGCGCTCGCCCCAGTCGCCGCTGTAGTCCTCCCCGGAGGTCTGCTGCGCGTCCAGTTCCTCGTCGTGCCGTTCGCCCCAGTCCCCGCTGTAGTCCTCGCCGGAAGTCTGCTGGGCTTCGGCCATGGCCGTCTGCAGGTCCTTCAGACCCACCACCACGCCGGAGGGCCGCTCCAGCAGGTAGGCTCCCACAGCCTTTTTGCGCCACACCAGCAACACCCCGTAGCGGCTGGTCTCGCCGCTGCTGGCCGCCGGGATCAGGGCCGTCCATTTTTCCACCGTTTTGCCCTTGCAGCGGGTCAGATCCATGCCGCTCTGCTGCACCACCCCATTGAAAGCGGAAAAGCTGTCGTCCCATTTGCGGGGGATCTTGACTTTGTCGGCGGTGATGGACGCACCGTCCACCTCCAGCCCGTAGCCGGTGAACCAGGTCTGGATGTCCTGTGCGCTCTCGATTTTGTTCACCGACGCCGCAGCCGTCACCGTGCGGGTGCTGATGTAGCGCCCCAGCAGCGCGCTGCACACCACCAGGGCACAGCACATGGCCCCCAGCCCCAGTTTTTTCAGGCTCGTTCTGCTCAACGTGATCACAAACATATCGCCCTGCCTCCCCAGCACCATTTTTGCGTTGCACACTCTGGAACCAGTGTATGCACCGCCCGGGGCCGGTATGCGGCACAAAAAAGGAGCCGCCGCACGCTTTTTCCGTGCAGCAGCTCCCCTATGGGGTCAGTGTGCTTTTGTAAAATCCGCCGGGCAGACGCAGCCCTTTTGCCGCAATACCTGCTGCAGCACCCGGGCCACCCCGTATTCCGTGTTGGGTGGGGCCAGATACGGCACCCGGCTGCGCAGCTCCGGGCTGCCGTTTTCCATCAGGAAGCCGTAGCCCACGGCCTCCAGCATCTCGATGTCGTTGTAGGTGTCGCCAAAGGCCATCATGGCACCGGATGGGATGTCCAGCAGCCTGCTCAGACGCTCCACAGCCTTCCCCTTGGTCACGCCGGGGTTGGTCACGTCGATCCAGCATTTGCCGGACACCGCCACGGCCAGTTCCTGCCCGAAGCGGGGGCCGTAGACCTTCTCGTACACCTCCTGCGCATTGTCCTGCGGCAGATAGATGGTAAACTTGTCCACTGCGGCGTCGATGGTGTACAGATCCGACACATAGGCAATGCGGTTGTAGAAGTTGCGGTATACGGCATCATAGCACCGGTCACAGGGGCGCAGGTAGGCGTTTTCCAGCCCGCAGACCACAAAGGAATCCCCGTTTTCCTCCGCGCAGGCCGTCAGCCGGTGCCAGACCTCCGGCTCCATGCGGGAGACGAACAGGTCTTTGCCGCGCCAGCGCACAGCGCCGCCGTTGTCGGCCACCAGAAGGGTCTGCTCCAGCACCGGAGCAAACATCTCTTCCAGCTTGTACAGCGGCCGCCCGCTGGCAGCCGCGAACAGGATATCCTGTCCGGCCAGCTCCTGCACAAGATGCAGAAAGTCCGGCGGCAGCTGACTGTGCCCGTCCAGCAGGGTCGCGTCCATGTCCGACGCGATCAGACGAATGCGGTCCATCGCGCTCCTCCTGTCATCCCATGTAGCTGATGTTGGCATCCAGCTCACCGCTGTAGCCATTGATGCGGGCCTTCTCGGTGCCCTGCCACATATCGCAGTCGATGGGGCTGCTGGACACGCCGTAATGGGCGTTCCAGATGGTGTACTTGCGCAGGGCGTCCAGGTCCACCCGCTTGCGGAACCAGGTGGTGGAAGCGTACACACCGGGCTTGTACCCCAGCGACTTGACTTCCTCGCAGAAGGCGATGGCACACTTGGTGCGGTCCTCCTTGCCCAGGCCATCGGCACGGCCGGTGCCGTTGGGAGAGGTGGAAGCCTCGGTATCATAATAGATGGGGTAGTCCAGCTTGCGGCCGTTCAGCGCCCAGTTGCAGCCCTGCGCTTCCTCGCGGGCCTCATCCTCGGTCACTGCCTGGGTGAAGAAATACACGCCCACCTTCAGACCGGCGTTGCGGGCGTTGGTGAAGTGCTCCTCGAACATGGGATCCTTGACCAGGGTGCCGCTGGCACCGTAGCCTCGGTAGCCAATGCGGATGATCACAAAGTTCACACCCGCCTTCTTGATCTTGTTCCAGTCGATGTTGGTCTGGTATTTGGACACGTCGATGCCGAAGTTCACATTCTTCTGCATCACGCCGTCGGCGTCAAAGTAATACAGTTTGCCGTCCACGGTCTGGATGCCGGTGACCGGCTTATGGGTGGAGGCGCTGTAGTAATAGGTCTTGCCGTTCTTGGTCAGCCAGCCGGTGTATTCCTCCTGGTTGTCCTTTTTGCCGAACAGCCAGTTCCACAGCCAGCTGAAAAAGCCGTTCTCGTCGCCCAGGTCGATGCACTGTGCCTCGGCCTCATCCAACGCGCCCTCGTCCAGTGCCTTCCGGATCTGTTCGTCCGTCAACAGCATGGAACCCTCTGGCGTGTGGCCGGACAGGTCGTTCTCGGCGGCATCCGTTTCCTCCGGGGCGGCCAGCGGATCCTGTGCAGCCAGCTCCGGGGTCTCTTCCTGCAGGATCACCGGGCTGTTCTCCTGTGCAAGGCCTGCATTCTCTGTTTCCACGGTGGTCTCCGGTTCTGCGTCCACCACCGGGGCAACGGCCCCTTCCGGCATGGCGATGGGCACCGCGTCCTCGGCACGCCCGGGGATCTTCGGATCCTGTTCGTCCTCTGCTTCCTGTGCAGGCACTTCCGCTGCCGGCTCCTCTTCGTTCTCCGCCGGGGCCTCGGCCTCAGCATCCTGTACGGCGGCAGTTTGCTGTGCAGCCTCTTCCGGTTGTGCCTGTGCTGCAGGCTCTTCTGCAGTCAGGTTTTCATCTGCCGTATCTTCTGCCGTACCTTCCTCCGAGGAAGCCGCCTGTTCTGCCTGCTTCTTCCAGAAAAAGTGCGCCTTGTGCTTCTGCTCCGTTCCGCTCTCCTGCCGGACGATGGGCTGCACCGTCAGTGCATCCTGCGGGTCGGCCAGATTCATGGCGGCCCCCATACCGCCTGCGGCCAGCACCATGGCCATGGTAAAAACGGCTGCAGCCTTGCCCCAGCTGCGTGCCGAAGATCCTTTTTTCCAAACTCGTTTCATGCCGTGCTTCTCCGCCTCCAGATCCCTGTTTTTGTTTTTCGTCTATGGTCTGCCGCCGCAAAAGCGGACGGCCGTTCACGCATTTTCACACAGATTTAGTATACACCCGATGCCGTCCCGCCGTCAATCGGGCCGGGCTTTGCCGCTGCGCCGGGCAGGTGCAAGCCCGGCAGCCGGAAAATGCTCCAAAATGGATACGTTCCACAGGGGCAAAACATTGCACAAAGCCGAATTTTCCTGTTTTTGCCGCGAAAAATCCCGTTTTCCTTGCTGTCTTGACAGGTGTATGGTATTATATTTGACATGCGGTTTCTCTGCGGCCCCGCATGCCGCGAACCGGAAAGGTTGGTTTTTTATGGAAAATGTGAAAGATTTTTTAAAGCGCAAGGATATCGTCATTTCTCCGCAGCGCTACCTCATTGAGGCACTGGGTGCTATGGCACAGGGTCTGTTTGCCAGCCTGCTGATCGGCACCATCATCAAGACGCTGGGTCAGCAGACCGGGCTGGAGGTGCTGGTAGATCTGGGCGGCTACGCCACGGCCATGAGCGGCCCAGCCATGGCCTGCGCCATCGGCTGGGCACTGCACTGCCCACCGCTGGTACTGTTCAGCCTGATCACGGTGGGCTACTCGGCCAACGCCCTGGGCGGCGCAGGCGGCCCGCTGGCCGTGCTGATCATCGCTATCGTGGCGGCTGAGCTGGGCAAGGCCGTGAGCAAGGAGACCAAGGTGGATATCCTGGTCACCCCGCTGGTGACCATCTTTGCGGGCGTTGGCCTGTCCATGCTCATCGCTGCTCCTATCGGTGCAGCGGCAAGCCAGGTGGGCACCCTGATCATGTGGGCCACCGAGCAGGCTCCGCTGGTCATGGGCATCCTGGTGTCGGTGATCGTGGGCGTGGCGCTCACCCTGCCCATCTCCTCCGCTGCCATCTGCGCGGCACTGGGCCTGACCGGCCTTGCCGGCGGCGCTGCCGTGGCAGGCTGCTGTGCCCAGATGGTGGGCTTTGCCGTGATGAGCTACCGCGAGAACGGCGTGGGCGGCCTTGTGAGCCAGGGTCTGGGCACCAGTATGCTGCAGATGGGCAACATCATCAAGAACCCCCGCATCTGGATCGCTCCCACGCTGGCCAGCGCCATCACCGGCCCGCTGGCCACCTGCCTGTTCCACTTTGAGATGAACGGTGCTGCCGTTTCCTCCGGCATGGGCACCTGCGGTCTGGTGGGCCAGATCGGTGTGTACACCGGCTGGGTCAGCGACATTGCCGCCGGCACCAAGGCTGCCATCACGCCCATGGACTGGGCGGCCATGATCCTGCTGTGCTTCGTGCTGCCTGCCGTGCTCAGCGTCCTCTTCTGCGAGATCGAGCGCAAACTGGGCTGGATCAAGGACGGCGACCTGAAGCTGAACTAAAGCATTATAATATGAAAAGCCGGAGGCGTTTCAATGCGTCTCCGGCTTTTTGGCTTTATGCCAGCTTTGAAGGCAGTATGGCAGGGAGTTTCCCAAAGCAAGTGTCCGCTGGGGTGGGACCCTGTTGCCGCTAGGCAATAGGGCGGGCGATGGAATGGCCCGATTCACTTGCGTGGGAAAGCTCCCAGACATGCTGCCGGTCAGGTCTTTCCGACGATCTGTTTCCCGTCCAGTACCGCCTGTTTCAGGTTATCGCCGTCGTACACCAGCTTGAGCGAAAAATACGGCCGATCCCCGTTGAGCAGGCGGAAGAAAATTTTGTCGCCCTCCCAGATGGGCAGTTCCGTCACCTTTTCCTTGGGCACCCACTCCAGCACACCCTCTTTGCAGGCATCGCCCTGCACCATCTCGCCCTGCCAGCCGTCAGCGGTGTACAGGTGGATGAACTCGGTCATGTTGCCCCACACAAAGGTCAGCAGGCCCCGGCAGCGCCAGCGCGTCAGGGTAAGGCCCGTTTCCTCCCGCACCTCCCGCACAAGGCAGTCCTCCGGGCTTTCAAAGCGCTCAAATTTGCCGCCTACGCCCACCCACTTGTCGTGGTTGTAGTCGTCCTGTTTTTTGATGCGGTGCAGCATCAGGTAGGCGTCATCCCGCTCCAGATAGCACAGCGTCGTGCTGAAGATGGGGTACTCCGGATCCATAAAAGCACCTAAGTTCATGGGTGTATTCTCCTTTTTCTGCGTTATTTTCGGCCAGAAAGAGGACCCGGCAGAGCCCGCAGGCTCTGCCGGGTCACTTCGTATGCTTTTTCGGTGTCGGGGAGCCGTCAGCCCTTCCGGCTGGCGCGGCCCTGTCCGGCATTGTTCAGCTTGCGCACCAGATCATTCTGATGCTTGCGCTGGCTGGGCGTGGGCTGGGGGTCCGGCTTTTCCTCCGCACGCTTTGCCGCCTGGGCGGCGTCCGGGTCGATGCGCACCAGATCCCATTCCTGGTTGCCGCCGGCCACATAGGTCCAGATCTGAGCCTGGGCACCGTTTGCGGTGTTCATGCCCACCAGATCGATGTATTTATCCGCCAGCACATTGCGGATGCGGGTGTGGCCGTTACGGGTGGGTTCCAGCGTCCAGCACTGGCTCCAGCCGTTGGTACGGCTCCACTGATGCAGCCAGGTGCCTTCCACCACGCCGCCCAGAGCCAGGTCGATCACCTTGCCGGTAAAGCGGTTCTGGATGCGCCAGCGCCCGCCGCCTGCGTCCACGAACTGCCACTGCTGCCACGGATGGCCCGCGTAGCTCCACAGCTGGATGGCGGCGCCGTTCTCCGTATTGAAGTCCTTTACTTCCAGCACCTTCCCGTTCGGGGCTTTGATGATGTAAAATTCATTTTCCAGTATAACGACCTGAGATGCCTTCGCCATAGAGCACGACTCCTTTCCTTCCTGGTAGCCCTATTATAACGTATCGGCCGCGCGGCAACAAGGATGCTTTTCCATAATCTTTTTTCGATTTCTTGTGCACTTTGCATCTTTTTCCGAGAGTTCCGGCCACTTTGCACTCTGCCGTGGAATGTGGTACAATAAACTTATCCGATCACAGGAGGGAAATTGCCATGACCAATGAGACCATTCAGACCATCCGGAGCCGCCGCAGCTGCCGCGCCTACAAACCGGAGCAGATCACCAACGAAGAACTGGAAGCCGTTCTGGGTGCCGGCACCTATGCTGCCAGCGCCATGGGCAAGCAGAGCGCCAAGATCGTGGTGGTGCAGGACGCCGCCACGCGGGAAAAGCTCTCCCGCATGAACGCCGCCATCATGGGCAAGGACTGCGACCCCATGTACGGTGCGCCCACCATTCTGGTGGTGCTGGCCGATGCCAACGCCAAGTGCGCTGTGCAGGACGGCAGCCTTGTCATGGGCAACCTGATGCTGGCCGCTGCCTCGCTGGGGCTGGGCAGCTGCTGGATCAACCGCGCCAAAGAAGAGTTTGAGAGCGAAGAGGGCAAGACCCTGCTGAAGAAGTGGGGCATCGAGGGCGAGTGGATCGGCGTCGGCCACTGCATCCTGGGCTACCCCGCCGGGGACCCTCAGCCCGCCGCGCCCCGCAAATCGGATTACATCCTCAAGGTGTGATCCCCGACAAAAGTAGGAGCACTATGAAACCCGATTACAAACTGGTCGCCAAGGCCAAATACATCCACACCACCGCCGACCTTGCCAGCGAGATCTGGCACGAGGTCTATAAGCGCTACTACCCTGGCAAGCAGCTGGACACCCTGGTGGAGGAGCTGCAGAGCGCCGAAGCCATCGAGGCCGACATCGACAACGACGTGAACTACTTCCTCGTGGTGCTGGGCGGCAAGAATATCGGCTACTTTGCCTGGAAGATGGAGAACACGGCCCTGCACCTGATGCACCTGTACCTCAAGCCGGAGTACCGCGGCAAGGCCATCGGCCGCGACATCGTGCTTTCCTGCGAGCGTCTGGCCCGCGGCGAGGGCAAGGGCCGCATGTGGTGCACCGTGCACGCCAAGGCTCTGCCCGTGCAGCAGTTCTTCAAGGCGCTGCGCTACCGGAACCTGAAGCCCGCCGAGCAGGAAACCGGCACCGTGCCCCGCAACGAGCTGGTGTTTGAGCACACCCTGTAAAGCTGTGCCCGGTTTGCCGCAAAAAAGCATTGAAATTTCTCCCGTTTTGTACTACACTGGTGTAGTGTAATGAAGCGGCGGCGCCCGCCGCCTGACAAAAAAGGAGAACGCGCATGGCAAAAGATCATCCGACCGGCCAATCCGGTCTGTACAGGGCTTTCCTGCAGCTCAAGACCCCGGAGGAATGCTACCGTTTTCTGCAGGACGTCTGCAGCTATTCCGAGCTGAGTGCAATGGAGCAGCGCTTCAACATTGCCGAAATGCTGGTGGATAAGCGCATCTACACCGAGATCATGGACAAGACCGGTGCGTCCAGCGCCATCATCAGCCGGGTCAGCCGGGTGCTGAGCGCAGACGACAGCGTTCTGCGTGCTCTGTTGGAAGCAGACAAGAATACGCACTGATTTTTTCACCGCGTGCCGCTTTGCGGTGCGCGGCCTTTTTTATTTTTGCAAGGAGGTTTTCTTACAATGAGCAAAGCTGTTGTGTTTTTCGCCGAGGGCACCGAGGAGTGCGAGGCCCTGCTGGTGGTGGACCTGCTCCGCCGCGCCAAAGTGGACGTGACCGTGGCCAGCGCTTCCGGCAGCCGCGAGATCCTGAGCAGCCACAAGATCCGCATCACCGCCGATGCACTGGCAGAGGGCGTGGATTATTCCGACGTGGATCTGGTGGTGCTGCCCGGCGGCATCCCCGGCACGCCGAATCTTGCTGCCAACAAGACCGTGACCGACACCTGCACCGCCTTTGCAAAATCCGGCAAAAAGGTGGCCGCCATCTGCGCCGCACCCAGCGTGCTGGCCTCTCTGGGCCTGCTGGAAGGCAAAAATGCCACGGCCCACGCCGGATTTCAGGACAAGCTGGCCGGTGCCCATGTGCTGGACGCCGAAGTGGTCGTGGACGGCAACATCACCACCAGCTACGGTCTGGGTGGTGCCATCCCCTTTGCACTGGAGCTGGTGCGCCAGCTGGCCGGGCAGGCCGAGGCCGACCGCATCCGGAACGCCATCGCCTACCG
>CABQHF010000065.1 GCA_902463905.1 uncultured Faecalibacterium sp.
AGGCCGAGTGGAAGAACCGCAAGGCCCAGCGCTCCGGTGCCGAGCCGGTGGAGCCGATGTACACGGTGCAGGACGCCGAGGCGGCGCTGAAGTTCTTCACCGGCGTGGATTACGACCGGCGCATTGCGCTGGCACCGGGCATCGAGGCGCGGTTCGTGGATGTGGGCCATCTGCTTGGCTCCGCCAGCATCGAACTGTGGATCACTGAGGGCAGCACCACCACCAAACTGGTGTTCTCCGGCGATATCGGCAACCTGAACCAACCCATCATCAAAGACCCCACCTGCATCACCGAGGCGGACTATGTGTTCATGGAGTCCACCTACGGCGACCGTCTCCATGGGCCAAGGCCGGATTATGTGGGCGAGCTTGCCAAAATTCTGCAGCGCACCTTCGACCGGGGCGGCAACGTGGTCATCCCCAGCTTTGCGGTGGGCCGTACCCAGGAGATGCTGTATTTCCTGCGGGAGATCAAGGAAAAAGGTCTGGTCAAGGGGCACGGCAATTTCCCGGTGTATGTGGACAGCCCCCTGGCCATCGAGGCCACCCGCATCTTTCGGGATACCGACCCGGACTGCTTCGATGCCGACACCCGCGCGCTGCTGGAACAGGGCATCGACCCCATCGGGGTGCCGGGGCTGCGGCTCACCGTGACCAGTGACGAATCCCGCATGATCAACACCGACCGCACGCCCAAGGTCATTCTGTCGGCCAGCGGCATGTGCGAGGCGGGCCGCATCCGCCACCACCTCAAGCACAACCTGTGGCGGCCGGAGTGCACCATCCTGTTCGTGGGCTATCAGGCGGTGGGCACCCTGGGCCGCACCCTCATCGAGGGCGCGACGGCGGTCAAGCTGTTCGGTGAGACCATCGAGGTGCAGGCGGAGATCTGCCAGCTGACCGGGATGTCCGGCCATGCGGACAAGGACGGCCTGCTGCACTGGGTGAACGCCTTTGCCGAGAAGCCCAAGCGGGTGTTCGTGATGCACGGCGAGGACGAGGTGGAGAACCTTTTTGTCAACACCCTCACCGAGCAGGGCTTCACCGCCTGCGCGCCCTACAACGGCGCTCAGTGGGCCATCGGTGCCGAGGGTGCCGTCTGCCTGCAGGAGGGCAGCAAAATCCGCATCGAGCACAAGGCGTCTGAGGGCCAGAACCGCGCCGCCACGGTGTTCCAGCGTCTGGTCAGCGCCGGTAAACGCCTGCTGCGGGTCATCGAGCATAATGAGGGCGGTGCCAATAAGGATCTTGCCAAGTTCGCCGACCAGATCAACGCCCTGTGCGATAAGTGGGACAGGTGAGCATTTTCGCCCGCTCCGTCCACTCGCGATGCTGAAACCTTCCATAAACACAAAGGCCGTCCGCGTTCAGTACGCAGACGGTCTTTTTTTTGCGCCATTCTCTGAGAGGGGCGGGCTATCTGATAAAGTGACTGATTTTCAACCACACATCGTCCAAAAAGTCACTTTATCAACGTGATAAACTGACAGGGGGCTGATAAAGTGACCTCACTTTATCAATCGGGTCACTTTCGCAAGTTGATAAACTGACAAAATTAAACGATAATAAATTAAATATTTGTCACTTTATCATCTGTTCTACTACAGTAGTCAAGGCGCGTGAACCATCCGCGTATACCATCCTTCCGGTTCAGTTGGTATTTTGTCACCTTGCCCGATTTTACAAGTTCGCCGTAAGCCCGGTTGTAGGTTCCCTCGCTGCAATTCACCTCCCGCATCACCTCGCTTTTCAGCTGCGGGCTTGCCATGCTGCCCAACCGGCTCTCGGCCAGCACGTTGAGGATGGCGGCGGCGGTGTCCTCTTTGGTCTGGGCCTGCCGCACCCGGCGCTCCTCCATGAAGTCGGCGTCCTTCTGGTCGGTGTAGCCGTCAAACACCGCCCGCGCCGTGTGCACGCCGTCCAGCTCCGCGTCCTCGATGTGCAGCAGCACCGTCTGCTGGGGGCAGCTGTAGCTGCTCTTCTCGTGGCTGAGGTAGAGTTTGCCGGTGGCCTTGCTGCGGCCCATCATCAGCACGCTGCGGGCCATGTCCCAGATGTCGGAGCTGTCGGCCAGACGTGCCCGGCCGGACACCCCCTGCCGCTTGTTGGAGTGCATCACCAGCAGCACCGCGCACCGCTGGGCGGCGGCAATGGCCTTGAGGGGCAGCAGGGCGCTGCGCATCTGGTTGCGGCTGGCCATCTCCACCTCGGCGGGCAGAAAGCTCTGCAGCGGATCCACGATGAGCAGCAGCGGCCCGGCCTTGGCGGCAAAGCGGGCCAGTGCCTTGTCCTTCAGGGTGAGGGGCTGGCCGGTGCGGTGGAAGTAGTCATCGGCGGTGAGGCAGAGCACCCGGCTCATGTCGGCCCCGGCGGCCAGCAGGCGGGCCTTGAGCACCTTGCCGGGGTCGTCCTCGCCCGCCAGGATCAGCACCTTGCCGGTCTGGGGCGGGGGAACCGGGAAAAACCCGCTGGTCTTGCCCGCCGTGATGTAGGCGATGAGCTGGGCCTGCCACAGGCCCTTGCCGGTGCCGCCGTCGGCACCCAGCAGGGAAAGTTCGCCCCGGGGCAGCAGGTCCGGGACCAGCCAGTCCACGTTTTGCAGGGGCACGTCGGCCAGCACGCCCGGCCCGACGGGGGTCTGCTCGGCCCGCATCTTGTCGTTTTCACGCCTGGCCTCGGCGTTGGCGGCGGCCAGAAAGGCGTTGCGGTCGGTGTCGATGGCGTCCTGACACCGGTGGAGCCACTGGTCGGTCTTGTACTCCACGGCGGGCAGACGCAGGCTGTAGGCGGCGCCCCGCACATCGTCCAGCAGCTCCGGGCGCTGGGCTTCGTCGTACTGGGCCAGACATGCAAAGGTCAGGCGGCTGAACAGCTGCTCTTCGGTATGGCAGCGCCGCAGGGTGCGCAGGAAGGCTGCGCGGTCAAGGGGTGGTTGATTCAAGGGTGGTCAGGCTCCTTTCGTTGGAACAATGGTTTGCCTTCTCGGTCAGCAGCCTCGCCCTCTCAGACAAACCCTTGCGGGTTTGTCAGCTCTCCCAAAGGGAGAGCCTTTGGCGTAACCAGAAGCTTTGCCGCACTGCCAAGGCCTCTCCCTTTGGGAGAGGTGGCACCGCCGTAGGCGTGACGGAGAGGGCGAGCCCGTTGCAGAAGGCATTTTAGTTTCAAAGCAAAACGTTTTGTTGTTGTATTTAGTATAACACGGAACTGGACGCTGTCAACAACTGCTTTCCAACGAAAAAACAACGGAAAATCATGAAAAAAAGCGGAGAAAAAGGGGGACCCTCTCAGTCACGGCTGACGCGAAGCGCCTGAGAGGGTTCCCTTGCCGTAAAAATACTTCGGCTCCCGCTGCGTCTTGGCCGCAGGCCAACAGCAGCAAATGCAGCTGCCCGTAACGGCCCCTCCCGTGAAAATGCAATTCAGAAACGCCCGCAGGCGTTTCTGAACTGCCAATATAAAAATTTTATTTCCGCTAAATATGCCCAGAGCAACGCGGAGGGCATTCTAAATCGTCCGCCCTGCCCGGAACAGGCCAACAAAAAAGCCAGTGCGAAAAAACTCGCACTGGCTCGTTTGTTCTTGGCTTACAGGTGCATCAGGCTGCGCTGGGCACTGGTGCGGAACTTGAGCGCCGCCGCGATGAAGCCCTTGAACAGGGGATGGGCGCGGTTGGGGCGGCTCTTGAACTCCGGGTGGAACTGGGCACCCAGGTGGAAGGCGCGGCCGGGCAGCTCCACCGTCTCCACCAGACGGCCGTCCGGGCTGGTGCCGGAAATGACCAGACCGGCGTCCTGCATCTCCTGCCGGAAGTCGTTGTTGAACTCGTAGCGGTGGCGGTGACGCTCCCAGATCTCGGCCTGGCCGTAGCACTCGGCCATCTTGGTGCCGGGGGCCACGGTGCAGGGGTACTTGCCCAGACGCATGGTGCCGCCCTTGGGGATGTTGCCCTGCTGGTCGGCCATGAGGGCGATGACGTTGTGCTTGCCGTCCGGGGTGAACTCGCTGGAATTGGCGTCGGCGTAGCCCAGCACACCCCGGGCAAACTCCATCACCATGATCTGCATGCCCAGGCAGATGCCGAAGTAGGGCACGTTGTTCTCGCGGGCGTACTGGGCGGCCTGGATCATGCCCTCGATGCCGCGGTCGCCGAAGCCGCCGGGCACGATGATGCCGTCCACGTCCGCAAAGAGCTCCTTGCAGGCGTTCTGGTCGGTCAGGTCCTCGCTTTCCACCCACTTGATCTCCACCTGGCTGTCATTCTCAAACCCGGCATGGTACAGACTCTCCATCACCGACAGGTAGGCGTCGTGGAGCTTGACGTACTTGCCCACCAGCGCGATGGTGCAGGTCTTGCTGCGGGTGGCGATGCGGCTCACCACCTGCTTCCACTCGGTCAGGTCGGCGGGGGGCACGTCCAGCTTGAGCTTGTTCACCACCACGTCGTCCAGACCATTGGTGTGCAGCATCAGCGGGCACTGGTACAGGCTGGGCATGGTCAGGTTCTCGATGACGCACTCCGGCTTCACGTTGCAGAAGGTGCTGATCTTGCGGCGGATATCGGTGCCCACGCTGCCGTCGGCACGCAGGATGATGATGTCCGGGTTGACGCCCATGCCCTGCAGCTCCTTGACGGAATGCTGGGCAGGCTTGGACTTGTACTCGTTGGAGCCGGAGATGTAGGGCACCAGCACCACATGGATGAAGCAGCAGTTGTCGCGGCCCTGCTCCAGGCCCACCTGCCGGATGGCCTCCAGGAAGGGCTGGCTCTCGATATCGCCGGTGGTGCCGCCGATCTCGGTAATGACCACATCGGCCCCGGTGGAGGAAGCCATGTTGTAGATGTAGCTCTTGATCTCGTTGGTGATGTGGGGGATGATCTGGACGGTCTGGCCCAGATAAGCGCCCTGACGCTCCTTGTTCAGCACGTTCCAGTACACCTTGCCGGTGGTCAGGTTGGAGTACTTGTTTAGGTTCTCGTCGATGAAGCGCTCGTAGTGGCCCAGGTCCAGGTCGGTCTCGGTGCCGTCGTCGGTGACGAACACCTCACCGTGCTGCAGGGGGCTCATGGTGCCGGGGTCCACGTTGACGTAGGGGTCCAGCTTCTGGCTGGCCACCTTCAGGCCGCGGCACTTGAGCAGGCGGCCCAGCGAGGCGGCGGTGATGCCCTTGCCCAGGCCGGACACGACACCGCCGGTGACGAAGATATACTTGGTTTGCTTTTCTGCCATAAAAATACTTCCTCCTCTATCAAAATCAAGTCAAATGCATCAGATTCAGAATACGTTCCGGTGGGAACGCCCTCGCCCTCAGGTTCACGGCCTCGCCCTCTCAGTCACCTTCGGTGACAGCTCTCCCAAAGGGAGAGCCAAGGGCGCAACCGGAACGTTTCTTGGCTCCCCCTTTGGGGGAGCTGGCAAACCCGTAGGGTTTGACTGAGAGGGCGAGCCTGCTGACCATCAGGGTCTTTCTCCAATCCAGTATTATACACCCACATCCTCATAAGAATCAAGGATTTCCTGCGCGATCTCGGTGCGGTCGCGGCGGGTGTCCATGGCCAGCTTTTCAATGCGGCGGTGGGCCTCGGCCTCGGTGAGGTGCTCATGCTCCACCAGGCAGCACTTGGCCCGGCTCACCAGACGGATCTGGGAAATTTTGTCCTGCAGGCGGGCGTTCTCCTGCCGCAGGCGCTGCAGGCGGTGGTTGCTGGCGGCGGCCATGTGCATGGCCTGCACAAATAAGGTGTTGCTGAAGGGCTTGCTCAGCAGCAGCACCCCCTGCTCGTTCAGGGGGGCCAGCAGCTGTTCGGCCTGTGCGGCCTTGACCAGAAACACCACGCCCGCGTCGGTGCTGGCCACGGCGTCCATGCACAGCTCGTGCCCGAACTCGTCGGGCAGGGGGGCATTGACCACGATCAGGTCAAAGTCGGCGTCCGGCATCCTGCGCCGGGCCTCGGCCCCGCTGGGCAGGATCACCGGCCGGGCATAGCCCATCTCGGCCAGCCGGGCGGCGATGTACTCGTTGGAGCTGGCACCGGCGCTTACAATGAGTGCGCGTCCCATACGTTCCGCTCCTTTCTCCTACGCATGTTCCTGCAGGGGTCAGATGGCGTTGAAGTAGTGGATGCGCTCGTACTCCGCCGGGTCGGCGGCGGCGCGCAGGGCCTCGCACCGGGCACGCTCCTCGGCAAAGTAGCGGCGGCTCAGCTCCTCCGGCAGCACCTTGTGCAAAAAGTCGCTTTCCTCGGCGATGGCTACGGCCTCTTCCAGCGTGGCGGGCAGCATTTCCAGCCCAAGGCCCTCGGCCTCGCCGGGGCGGAACAGGTTCTTGTTGACCGGCGGGGGCAGCACCATGCGGTGTTCGATGCCGTCCAGACCGGCGGCCAGCACCAGGCCGATGGCAAGGTACGGGTTGCAGGCGGGGTCCGGGCTGCGCAGCTCCATGCGGCAGTTGTCGCCCTTTACCATAGGGATCCGCACCAGCTGGCTGCGGTTCTGGCGGCTCCAGCTCACATAGCGGGGGGCCTCGTCGCAGCCAAAGCGCTGGTAGCTGTTGGGCAGGGGATTGGTGAACACGGTCAGCTCCCGGCTGTGGGCCAGCACGCCCGCCATAAAGCTGCCTGCGGTGCTGTCCGGGGCAATGTCGCCCTCAAACAGGTTCTTGCCGTCCAGGTACAGCGACAGGTTGATGTGCAGCCCGCTGCCCGCCTGGTCCGGCAGGGGCTTGGGCAGGAAGCTGGCGTGGATGCCGCTGCGCATGGCAATGGCCCGCACGATCTGCTTGAACATCATCACGTTGTCGGCGGTCTTGAGGGGGCCTGCATGGTGGCAGTCGATCTCGTTCTGGCCGTGGCCGCTCTCGTGGTGGCTGTGCTGGGGGGCCAGCCCCATCTGCTCCATGGTCAGGCAGATGTCGCGGCGCAGGTTCTCGCCCGCGTCCAGCGGGGCCACGTCAAAGTAGCCGCCAAAGTCGATGGGGATGCGGGTGGGGCGGCCCCGGTCGTCGTTCTCGAACAGATAGAACTCGCACTCGGCACCCACGTTGCAGGTAAGGCCCAGCTTGCGGAAACGGCGGTTCATCTCCCGCAGAAAGCCCCGGCAGTTGCCGCCAAAGGGGTCGCCGTCCGGCTTTTCCACGTCGCAGAAGAACTGCATCACCCGGCCCTCGGTGGGCCGCCAGGGCAGGATGGTCACGGTGGGCAGGTCGGGGCGCAATACCAGGTCGCTTTCCTCCACCTTCATGAAACCGGCAATGGAGCTGCCGTCGAAGCACACGCCGTCCTCCAGGGCCTTGGGCAGGTCGCTGGCCAGCACGGCGATGTTCTTCTGGGTGCCAAAGATATCGCAGAAGGCAAAGCGCACGAATTTGACGTTGTTGTCCTCCACGAAGTCCAGCACATCCTGTTGGGTCGAATACCGCATAGGGGTCTCCTTTCAGATATATGGGGAAAAAGCCCTCTCAGGCAAGCAGGCTCGCCCTCTCCGTCCGCTCACGTTGTTCGCGTCCACCTCTCCCAAGGGGAGAGGCAAGAAGCGTTCCGGTCAGGCTCTTGGCTCCCCCTTTGGGGGAGCTGTCACCGAAGGTGACTGAGAGGGCGAGGATGCCAACCGGAAAAACAAGGGCGCTTTCCTGATTTCCCTTTCAAATAAAACGCCCAAAGGCCTGCCCCCTTGCGGAAGCAGGTCTTCAGGCTGGTGTAAGAAATAGGAAAAGGAGAATGTCTCAATTGATTGTCCGCAGCCTACGGATGATGCTGTTTTACGCGATGCGATCAGACGTAGTAGAGCATCTTGCTGTAGCTGGGCAGCGGCCAGTAGTCCTCGCCGCACAGGGTCTCGGCATCGTCGGCGGCGGCACGCAGGGCGTCCATGGCGGGCAGCACGTTGTCGTGGAACGCAACGGCCTTCTCGCTCTCGGAGGGCAGAGCCTTGGCGGCATCCACGGCATCCTGCAGGGTGTCGATGGCGTCGCTCATGGCGTCGGCGTCGGCGGACAGGCGGCCCAGGGTCTTGGTCTCGCTGCGCACGCTGATGCTCTCGCTGACGGCCAGCTTGGAAGCGGCGGTATTGGCAAGCTCGCTCATGTAGGAGTTGACGGCGGGCAGCAGCTGCTTGCGGGCCATCTCCAGCATGGTCAGGGCCTCGATGTTGATGACCTTGGCGTAATGCTCCATCTCGACTTCGTAGCGGCTCTCCATCTCCACCTTGGTCAGCACCCCGAACTCCTCCATCAGGGCGATGTTCTTGGGGTCGATGAGGGCCGGCAGGGCAGCAGGGGTGTTCTTCTTGTTGGGCAGACCACGCTTGGCAGCCTCGGCCTCCCACTCGGCGGTGTAGCCGTTGCCGTTAAAGATGACCCGGCGATGGTCACGGATGGTGCGCTTGACCAGAGCGATGGCGGCGGCGGTGAAGTCCTCGGCACCTTCCAACTCGTCGGCGTAGCCCTTCAGCTCCTTGGCCACAGCGGTGTTCAGGATGGTATCGCAGTCGCTGAGGTTCTGAGCAGAACCGGGCATCCGGAACTCGAACTTGTTGCCGGTAAAGGCGAAGGGAGAAGTACGGTTGCGGTCGGTGGTGTCCTTGCTGAACTTGGGCAGCACGTCCACGCCCAGGTCCATCTTCATCTTGACGGGGCCTGCGTAGGGAGAATCGGACGCGATGGCGTCAATGACGGCCTCCAGCTCCTCGCCCACAAAGATGGAGATGATGGCCGGAGGTGCCTCGTTGGCACCCAGACGGTGATCGTTGCCGGGAGTGGCCACAGAGGTCCGCAGCAGGTCGGCGTACTCGTCCACAGCCTTGATGACGGCGGCCAGGAACACCAGGAACTGCAGGTTCTCCATGGGGGTGTCACCGGGATCCAGCAGGTTCTCCTCGGTGGTGGACAGGGACCAGTTGTTGTGCTTGCCGCTGCCGTTCACGCCTTCAAAGGGCTTCTCGTGCTGCAGGCAGACCAGACCGTACTTGGGAGCGATCTTCTTCATCATCTCCATGGTCAGCAGGTTGTGGTCGATGGCCACGTTGGTGGTATCGTAGATGGGGGCCAGCTCATGCTGGCAGGGGGCTACCTCGTTGTGCTTGGTCTTGGCAGGTACGCCCAGCTTCCACAGCTCCTCGTCCAGTTCCTTCATGAACGCGGACACCTCGGGACGGATCACGCCGAAGTAGTGCTCCTCCAGCTCCTGGCCCTTGGCAGAGGGGGCACCGAACAGGGTGCGGCCGGTAAGGATCAGGTCCTGCCGGGCCTCGTAGTCCTCCTTCTTAACAAGGAAGTACTCCTGCTCCGGGCCGACGGTGGTGGAAACGTAGTCCACATCCTTGCCAAACAGCTTCAGGATGCGGATAGCCTGGCCGGACAGGGCGTTCATGGAGCGCAGCAGGGGGGTCTTTTTGTCCAGGGCCTCGCCGGTGTAGCTGACAAAGGCGGTGGGGATGCACAGCACGTCATCCTTGACGAAGGCGTAGCTGGTGGGGTCCCATGCGGTGTAGCCGCGGGCCTCGCAGGTGGCGCGCAGGCCGCCGGAGGGGAAGGAGGAAGCGTCGGGCTCGCCGCGCACCAGCTCCTTGCCGGAGAACTCCATGATGGCGGTGCCGT
>CABQHF010000066.1 GCA_902463905.1 uncultured Faecalibacterium sp.
CGCAGATGATGCGGAACTGCTCGGCCACACCGGCGGATTTCTCCACACAGCCGTCGCCCATGACCGCGTCATGGAACCCGGCCCCGATGGGCGGCGGTGCCACCACCAGAATGTTGGGCTGTTTGGTGCCCCAGCAGTCCACGCTCTTGGCCTTGAGGATCAGGCGCTCCATACCGGCTGCAATGCAGGCGGCGTTGGCCCCAAAGCGCTCTTTCACGTCGTTGGTGCCCAGCATGATGATGAGCAGGTCGATGACCTCATGGCTCTTGAGCAGGGAATAGATCACGCTCAGGGCGTCCATGGACTCGTGGATGGGGTCCACGAACACGGTGGTGCGGCCGGAAAGGCCCTCTTCGGTCACGAGATAGCTGTCGCCCAGCGCCTTTTGCAGGCGGCAGGTCCAGCGCTCGTCCTCGTTGAAGCGGATGCCGTGGTCGGCGCAGTCGTTGGGGTCAGCACAGTAGCCATGGGTGTTGGAATCACCCAGGCAGAGGATATGCGTTTTCATGGGAAATCACTCCTTTTCCATCGTCTGGCGGAAGTAATACACAGCGCCCACCATACCGGCGTCGTTGTGCAGCTGTGCGGCGCGGATCTCCAGCCCCTCGGCAAAGGCGGGCATCACCGATGCCTTTACTTTGGCGGCAATGGGGTCGATGAGCAGCTTCTGCTGGGCGCTCACGCCGCCGCCAATCAGGATCAGCTGCGGGTTGAAGATGTGCACCATGCCGGCAAGGCCCTGCGCGATCTCGTCGGTCCAGGTGTCCAGCAGGGCCAGCACCTCCGGGTTTCCGGCTTCTGCTGCGGCAAAGATGGCGCGGCCGTCTGTCCAGGCAGGGTCCTTTTCCTTTGCGGCACGCACAAGGGCAGTGGTGGCGGCGTAGCGCTCCCAGCAGCCGGTGGCCCCACAGGTGCAGGGTACGCCGTCCAGTGCGTGGGTGCGGTAGTGGCCCAGCTCACCGCCAAGGCCGCGGGCTCCCTCCAGCAGGCGGCCGCCGGTCAGGATGCCGCCGCCCACGCCGGTGCCCAGCGTCACACCGATGACGTCGGTATAGCCCTGCGCCCCGCCGACCCATACTTCGCCAAGGGTCATGCAGTTGGCGTCGTTGGCCACCGTGACGGGCAGGCCAAAGTCCTGCTCCAGCGCGGCCTTGATGGGGCTGCCGATGTAGTTGGGGAAATTGCCGCAGGTACCGGCCACGATGCCCTTGCGGCTGTCGATCTGGCCGGTGGCGGACACGCCGATGCCGGAAAGGCTTTCCACCGGGATGGCCTGTGCTGTTAAAAACTCCTTTGCGGCCTTGCGCACGGTGTCCAGCACGGGGGTCTGGTAGCCGTCAAAGTTCACGCTCTGCTCGCCCTTGCACAGCACTTTGCCGGTCTCGTCCACGATGCCCAGCTTGACGGCGGTGCCGCCAATGTCAATGCCAAAATACTGTTTCATGCAGTGTCTCCGTTTACTTGTTCATGGCGTTGATGGCACCGGTGAAGCGTGCCGTGATCTCGGCCGGGCGGGTGATGGCACCGCCCACCACCAGGGCAAAGGCCCCGGCTTCCAGTGCCTTGACGGCCTGCTCCGGGTAGTGGATGTGGCCCTCGGCAATGATCTTGGCCGGGCACTCGGTGGCCAGCTTGTGCACAAACTCAAAGTCGATGTCGTTGATGCCCTGGGTCTCGGGGGTATAGCCCCGCATGGTGGTGCCCACAAAGTCGGCACCGGCTTCGGCGCAGAGCATGGCGTTCTCAAAGTTGTCGCAGTCGGCCATGAGCAGCTGATCCGGGTACTTGGCCTTGATGGCACGGATGAACTCGGCGGAGGTGGAGCCGTCAGGCCGCAGGGCCCCGGTGCCCTGGACTGCCAGGATATCCACACCGCAGGCCACCAGCTCGTCCACTTCCTTCATGGTGACGGTGATGTACATGGGCGTGCCGGGGTAATCCTTTTTGATGATGCCGATGACCGGCAGGTCCACCACCTGCTTGATCTGGGTGATGTCGCGCACGGTGTTGGCACGGATGCCCACGGCACCGCTCATGGCGGCAGCCTTGGCCATCAGGGGCATCACGCCGCCCTCCTTGGTGTACAGCGGTTCGGTCTCCAGTGCCTGACAAGAGACGATCAGACCGCCCTTGATCTGAGCAAACAGTTTTTCCTTATCCATTGTTTCAGCCCTCCATTTTGATTTTGACAACGGCCTTGCGCACATTGGCACAGCCATCCTGTACCAGGCCGGGTTTGTGCAGCTCCGTGGGGAAGAACAGGACAAACCGCCCCTCGCCCAGGGCACCGCTCACAACGCTGGCGCTGTCCTGGAACCCGCAGTCCACGGTATATTCGCCGACTTCCTCGCCGGGCTCATTGGTGTAGCCCCAGCCCTCGCCGCCGGTGATGTCGATCTGCAGGTCGGCATACAATTTGTGATATTCGGGGTGGTAGCCTGCATCCGGGTGCAGGGCGGCGTCCATCACGTTGATGAATACCTCGTCACCGTCCACCTCGGTGCGGCCGTTCGGCAGGGCCGAAAGGTCGTGGGTGAGCAGGTAGTCGATGGCGGTGTCCAGATTGGGATGCAGCCCTTTGTAGCGGGCCAGATGCTCCAGAGTATCGCAGATCATGGTGCATTCCTCCAAAAAAGAAGCGCCCGCCTCCCCTCTGAAAAGAGACGGAGAGGGGGCGCTGTTCGGTTTTACAGTTTTGCGATGGCAGCTTCGATCATGGCCTGTGCTTCGGCCACGATGGGCTCATCCTCCGGGATCAGGCCGGGCATGGGCTCGCGCACGCCGCCCAGCTCCAGACCATACATCCGGCGCAGGATCTCCTTCTGCACGGCGTACAGGTTGCCGTGGGCTTCGCACATCTTGTAGATGATGCGGTCGGCGTCGTACTGGATGGCCTGTGCTTCTTTGATCTCGCCCTTGTTGATGTGGTCGTTCATGGCCAGGTATAGCTCCGGCATCACGGCGTAGGTGCCGCCGATGCCGCCGTCGGCACCGATCACACGGCCGGAAACGAACTGCTCATCGGGGCCGTTGAACACCACGAAGTTGCCCTCGCCGCGGGCGGCGATGCCGGCATCCTTGAACATCTGGATATCCTGGGTGGGCATGGAGCTGTTCTTCACGGCCACCACGTTGGGGTTCTTCAGCATCTCCTTCAGCAGGCTCATGGTCAGGGCTGTGCCTGCCAGCTGGGGGATGTTGTAGATGACGAACTCGGTGTTGGGAGCAGCCGCGGACATATCGTTCCAGTACTTGGCAATGGCGTACTCCGGCAGATGGAAGTAGATGGGGGGAATGGAGGCGATGGCGTCCACGCCCACGCTCTCGGCATGGCGGGCCAGCTCCACGCTGTCGGCGGTGTTGTTGCAGCCAACATGAGCAATGACGGTGATCTTGCCCTTGGCCTCGCTCATCACGGCTTCCAGAACGGTCTTGCGCTCGTCCACATGCTGGTAGATGCACTCGCCGGAGGAGCCGCCCACATACACGCCCTTGACGCCCTTGGCGATCAGGTGGCGGGTGAGGGCCTTGACGCCCTCCACCGAGATGTTGCCCTCTGCGTCATAGCAGGCGTAAAAGGCAGGGAACACACCCTGATATTTGGTGATATCTTTCATGGGTCAATATCCTTCTTTCTGTAAATTTTAGCCCTTAACAGCACCCATTGCGATGCCCTTGGTGAAGTACTTCTGGAAAATGAGGAAGATGATGATGATAGGCACGGCGGCCAGTGCGGCACCGGCCATGATCAGACCGAAATCGGTGCTGTTCTCGGCCTGCAGCTTTGCAATGCCCAGCGAGATGGTCAGGTTGCTGGTGCTGGACAGCATGATCAACTGCATGAAGTAGTCGTTCCAGCTGTTGATGAAGGTGAAGATGGCCAGTGCGCCGATGCCGGGCTTGACCATGGGCAGCACGATCTTGACAAAGGTGCGTGCCTCGCTGGCACCGTCGATGCGGGCAGCTTCCAGCATTTCGGTGGGGATGCCCTCACTGAACTGCTTCATCAGGAACACGCCGAAGGGCCAGCCCACGATGGGGAAGATGACAGCCCAGATGGTATTGTACAGGTTCAGGGCACTCATCTCGCGCAGCAGGGGGATCAGGATGACCTGCTTGGGCAGAGCCATTGCGCACACGATGAGGGTGAACAGCAGCTTGCGGCCCACAAAGCGCTTCTTGGCCAGCGCATAACCGGCCATGGCGGCGGTGATGCAGGTGAAGATCATGGACATGACGGCCATGAACACGGTATTGATCATCCAGCGGATGGCGGCAGGAGCCGTGGGGCCGACCGAGAAGTAGATGGGCTCGCCGTCGGCACTGAACTTGCTGCCGAAAGGCACGGCCAGCTGCCACAGCGGGGCGCTCTTGCCGGCGAACAGCTTCTGGTAGTTGGTCAGCACCCACTTGTCCGGCCACCAGACCGGGGTAGTGGAGTTGATGGCGGCACCGGTCTTGAAGGAACCGGTGATGATCCAGTACAGGGGGAAGGCGAACAGCACCGCCATAATGCTGATAAGGATGATCGCCAGAATGGCATAGGCGCTCATCTTTTTGAGTTTACTGGGATGGCGCTTCAACGGTTTTTGCTTTTTTGCAGCAGTTGCACTCATTGTTCCGCACCTCCTTAATTATCCTTGTTGCCCATCTTGAACTGGACAGCAGACAGAATGGCGATGATGACCGCCAGCACAACGCCCATGGCATTGCCGTAACCGTACTTGTACTGCTTGAAGGCAGTGTAGTAGATGTAGTACATGATGGTATCGGTCTTGTGGTTGGGGCCGCCGGAAGTCAGCAGCTGGATCAGTGCAAAGCACTGGAAGGAGTTGATGGTGGTGATGACCAGAATGTACAGGGTGGTGGGCATGATGGCGGGCCACTTGATCTTCCAGAAGCACTGGAAATCGGTAGCGCCATCCACCTGAGCGGCTTCCACGATGGACTGGTCCACGTTGCCCAGGGCGGAGACATACAGCACGATGGGCTGGCCGACGGACGTTGTCAGCAGGATCAGGATGATACAGCCGAGGGCGAACCGCTCGTCACCCAGCCAGTTGATGTTCTTGTCGATGAGACCAAAGGTCTTGCCCAGATAGTTGAAGATGCCGTAGTAGTTGTTGTACATCCACTTCCACACCACGGTGACGGCAACGGAGCCGGTGACCACGGGCAGGTAGAACACGCAGCGGAACAAGCTGGTGGCCCACTCCGGCAGGTCTACGATGGCGGAAGACACCCACAGGGAGAAGATGCAGGTGATGGGCACCGACACGATGACGATGACAAAGGTGTTCTTCAGAGCACCCAGGAAGATGGGGTCGGTAAACAGTTCTTTGTAGTTTGCCAGACCTACAAACACGTCGGCACGGTTCATGGTGGAGTCAAAAAAGCTGGTGACCACGCAGAGGATCATGGGGTAGATGACGAAGCCCAGGAAGAAGATCAGGCTGGGCAGCAGGAAACAATAGGAGGCGAAGGTTTCACGCCGGACCAGGGCGCTGCTGCGCTTTGGCTCCTTGATCGCTGTTTTTGCAGCCAAGAAAATCACCGATCCTTTCGATCATAGGGTGTTTTTTCATAACAAGGCCCCTCCCTCACCCGGAGGAAGGGGCCACTCGGTTCAAAGGTGTGCAGTTAAAAGCGGCTTATGCCTCAGCAGCGGCAGCAGCGTTGGCGTTGTCCACAAAGGTCTTGACAGCGGTGTCAACAGCCTCGCCGGAGCCCACGCGCTGCAGCATGTTCCACCACTCGGTACGAGCAGTGGTCCAGCCCGGGGTGATCTGGTAGTAGTCGCCCAGGTAGCCCATGAACTTGCTGTACTCGCTCATGACCTCGTTGTCGGCGTAGATGTCGCCCACGCTGGTGCGGACGGGGAAGTAGGTGGAAGCCAGGACGCTGTCCTTCACCTGGTCGGGGTCAGCAGCGATAAAGCTGATGAAGGTCTTAGCGGCCTCGATCTTGGCCTCATCGCCGTTATCGAAGATGCCAAAGCCCCAGATGCCGCCGCACAGCTTGGGGTCGCCGCTTTCGGTGGGGAATGCCATGGGGAAGATCTCGTCGCCGCTGATGGTCTGGCCGGCGGCAGCGGTGTCAGCGTTCAGCTGCTGAGCGATGTTCCAGCAGAAAGCCATCTGCAGGGTGCCGTTGCGGAACAGGGTGATCTCCTCGCCGCCGTTGATGGAGGGGTCGAAGTTGACACCCTTGGCGTCGTACAGAGCCTGGATGGCCTTGATGTTCTCGGCAGAGTCGGCAGTGTACTTGGTGTGAGCTGCATCGGTAAAGGTGCCGCCGTACATATTGTTGATGATAGCACGGGTGCCCTGGTCGCCGCCCTGGCCGCTGCAGTAGATGGCTGCCACGTTCTCGTAGCCTGCGTTGTACAGAGCGTCCACAGTGTTCAGGAAGCCCTCGGTGCTCCAGGTGTGCTTGTCGGTGTCGATGTACTGGTCAGCGCCCACTTCCTTGACCTTGGTCATGTTCACGGCCATGCAGTGTGCGGTCATGCACAGGGGGTACTCGTAGTAGTCGCCCTTGTCGTTGCGGCAGGCAGACTCCACAGACTCGTAGATGTCCTTCTTGGCATCGTCGGTCCACAGATCGTTCAGCGGAGCCATAACGCCCTTGGCACCCCAGTTGGCAACCAGACGCTCGGGGCCTTCCATGACCAGGTCCGGTGCGCTGCCGCCCTCGATGGCGGTGTTCACCTGATCGTCGCCGTTGGTGTAATCCAGGTACTCCACAGTGACCTTGATGTCGGGGTACTTGGCATTGAAGCTGGAGATCAGGTTCTGGACGGTGTCGTCGTTGCCCCAGCCGCCGATGGGGTAGGTCCACAGCTTGATGCTTGCACCGGTAGCAGCTGCGCTGGCAGCAGAGGAAGCGGTGGAGGAAGCAGTGGTGGTGCTGGAAGAAGAACCGCCGCAAGCGGCCAGTGCACCGGCAGCGCCCAGCATACCGGCAGCCTTCAGGAACGAACGGCGGGAAATGCAGTTTTTCATGATAGTTTCTCCTTGCTCTCATCAATTCACGTTGTGGCAGCGGCTTGTGCGGGCGGCTGCCTTTGATGGTTCCATTATAGAAAAATATTTTCATTCTGTCCATACTTCCTTTTCATGAATTTTTCATTTTGGAACTGTGCAGGTTGTACAAGATTATGGGATATCAGAAAAAACACAAAAGAAAGGTGAAAACTGCTCGTTAAAAAAGTTACAAAACGGTACAAAATTGGAAAAATAAATGAAAAGACTTTTCGGCCTGAAAATCTGAAAAAGAAAGAGATTTTCAGAAAATGGGCCGTTTTTCCTCACTTTCTGTGCCGTCTGCACAGAAACCGGACCAAAAATGTGGGCAATGCGCCTCTTGCACACCCGGTTTGTTTCTTTTATACTTTTTGATGTAAGAAGGTGTAGGAGATAAGTCGGCGGCTGCCCTTTGTGCAGCGGTCGGGTAAGGAGAAGGAAATGTCTACAAATTTTTGGGAGCTGCTGCAGCAGCACCAGAATGACCTGACAAAATCGGGTCACATGGTGGCCGACTATCTGGTGCAGCACGCAGCAGAGGCACAGTATCTGTCCATCTCATCCCTGGCAAGGGAATGCAAGGTGGCAGAGGCTACGGTGTTCCGGTTCTGCCGGGCGCTGGGGTTTGAAGGCTACCATGAAATGCGCATTGCACTGGCACAGGCCAATGCCACCGGCGCACTGGTCAACCAGCGTGCGCCGGAGCCGGATGCCGACACGGCCACCCTGTGTGAGCACGCCGGTGCGCTGTTCATGACAGCCATCAATGGCACACAGAATGCCCTCTCACCGGAGGCGGTGGACAAGGCTGTGGCCCTGCTGCACAGCGCACGGCAGGTGTTCTGCCTGGGGCAGGGCGGCAGCATGCTGGTGGCCAACGACATCTGCGCCCGGTTTGCGGGCATCACCAACAAGTTCCGCACGGCGGGCGACAGCCACATGCAGGTGATGGCGGCCAGCCTGATGACGGAAGAGGATGTCGTGTTGTTCGTGTCCTATTCCGGTGCCACGCGGGATATGATCGAGACGCTGCGCACCGCCAAGGCCGCCGGGGCAAAAATCATCCTCATCACCCACTACGAGGACTCGCCGGGCGCAAAGCTGGCCGACATCGTGCTGCTGTGCGGCGCGCAGGAAAACCCGCTGGACTCCGGCAGCATCCCCATCAAGGTGGCGGTGCTGTATGTGGCAGAGGTGCTTCTGCTGCGTTATATGCTGGATGACCAGCAGCAGACCAACGAGGCACAGGACCGCACCACCGAGGCCTTGGCCGTGAAGATGCTGTAATTTCTCTGATCAAAAACACAGATGCCGCTCTGCGGCCGGGCATTCCGGCAGCCGGGCGGCGTTTTTTTGCAGCTGCACAGAAACAGAAAACAGACGTTCCGGAGCAATTTTTCTAAAAATGCAATCTTTTTGCAAATTGGGCTTGCAATCGGGCAGGATATCGTGTATAATCATCCCTGCACGAAAATGCAAACTGATTGCAATTTGTTGAAATGAAGAAACCCGCTGGGGTTTTTGGGAGCGATATTTATGGAACTGTTTCTGGATGTTCTGGGCGAATCTCTGGTGGACACCGCCAAGATGCTGCCCTTTCTGTTTCTGGCCTATCTGCTGATCGAATACATCGAGCACCGCCACGGCGAGCGCATCGAAGCGCTGCTGGCCGGCGGCGGGCGCTGGGGCGCAGTGCCCGGTGCCCTGCTGGGCTGTGTGCCGCAGTGCGGCTTCTCGGCCATTGCGTCCAACTTCTATGCGTCCCGCGTCATTACGCTGGGCACCCTGATGGCCGTGTATCTGGCCACCAGCGATGAAGCCATCCCGCTGCTGGTGTCCATGCCGGCCTACTGGGACAAGCTGGTCGTGCTGATGGTCATCAAGGTGGTGTACGCTGTCATCGTTGGTTTCGTGCTGGACTTTGTGCTGCGCGGCATCCTGCCCAAGGGGCTGCGGGGCGGCTACACCGGCCATGCCGACGAGGTGGACTGCCACGAGGAGCACAACGATGAGGAGGGCAACGAGCGCCCCATCTGGCAGGCGGCTCTGCGCCACACGCTGGAGATCTTCGTGTTCATCTTTGCGTTCAGTCTGGTGTTCGGCCTCATCGTGGAAGGCGTGGGCGAGGACGTGTTTGCCGACCTGCTGGGTCATATGGGCTTCTTCCAGCCGGTGGTGGCGGCCCTGGTGGGCCTGATCCCCAACTGCGCCGCCAGCGTGCTGCTCACCCAGCTGTATGTGGAGGGTGCCCTGCGCTTTTCCAGCCTGGTGGCCGGTCTGTGCACCGGTGCCGGTGTAGGCCTGGCCGTGCTGTGGCGCACCAACCCCTCCTGGAAGCAGAACCTGTTCATCACCGGCCTCACCTGGGCCGCCGGTGCCTTTGTGGGCGTGGCCATGCAGGTGATCGT
>CABQHF010000067.1 GCA_902463905.1 uncultured Faecalibacterium sp.
GCCAAATGCAATTTCTGACTACCACGTCCGAGGGCTACATCAGCCTGTTCTTCACCCTGGCACTGATGCTGGTTCTGCTGTACTTCATGATCTACCGTCCGCAGAAGAAGCAGGAGAAGAAGGACGCCGCCATGCGCAACAGCCTGGAGATTGGCGATCAGGTCACCACCATCGGCGGTGTGATCGGCCGCGTTGTCGCCATCAAGGATGACACCTTCGTGCTGGAGACCGGTGCAGACCGTGTGAAGATCCGCTTCACCAAGACTGCCATCGGCTCTGTCGAGAAGCTGAACATGGACAAGGCTGACAGCAAGCCCGAGAAGAAGTAATTTTCCGTAACTCTCGCATATCAGACGCGCCTCTCTGCATAGAGTATTGCAGGGAGGCGCGTTTTTATGTTGGAACGAACTCATACCCCGGCGGGGCTGCTGCTGGGCGCACTGGCCGGTGTCCTGGTCTCGACACTTTGCATCATGGGGGCGGCTGCGTGGATGGCAAAGCAGTGCTGCTCTGCGTCCATGGCATGGCCGCTGGCAACGGCGTCCGTCGGTGCCGGCGCTTTTTGCGGTAGCGGCCTTGCAGCATTCTGGAAAAAAGAGCAGGGCCTTCTGACGGGGCTGCTGATGGGAGCGCTGTTCATCCTTGCTCTGGGCGGATTGCTGCTGGTTTCCGGCAGTGCATTTGATACGCCAGTTCTGCTCCGGATGGCTGCGGTTCTCTTTTGCAGCAGCATCGGAGGACTGTTGGGCCGGACGCTCGGCGAGAAAAAGCGCCGGATCTGAATTTTGAGGTAGGAGGATGCAGGATGTGGGTCTATCCGTCAACCGAAGCACAAACACTTCAGGAAAAACAAGATCTGCTGCCACAGCTCCCGGCGGCTCTGTCCGCGGAACTTCCGGCTGTGGAACCCGTGAACGAACCGGAAGTTCCTGCAGCAGTCAAGACAACATCCACGGAAAACCCGCGCCGCCATACGCAGCACGCCAGCCGGGATTGCTGCCTGCTGGCGGCGGCTTTTCTCATCGGCACGGCGGCTGCAGGCAGCCTGCAGGCGGTCTGTGATGCTTCCCAGCAGGAGACGCTGAGGTATTTCCTGCAGCGCTGGTGCGGGCTTTTTTCCGTCTCTGCATTGCCGTCTGCCGCGGGGCTGTTCTGCACAGAGTATGCAGCCCTTGCCGCTGTGGCGACACTGCTCCTTTTGCTGGGCCTGTCCGCTGTGGGGCCGGTGTGCATTTTTCTGTTTGCGATGCTGTACGGCCTTGGCAACGGGCTGCTGTCTGCGCAGCTGCTGGCCGGGGCGGACTGGAAAAACACCTTTGCCCTTGTGATGCTGGGCATCCCGGCCGCCTGTGCAGCGGGCTGCCTGTGCATGTTCGGAGCTGCAGCACTGCAGGTGAGTGCCCGCATCCGGGCTTATTCCTTCCATAAAACGGCCGGACAAGCCTGTTCCGGGGCGCGGGAACTGCTGGGGCAGTATCTTCTGGTTGTCGTGGCATTTTTGCCGCTCTGCGGTGCAGCGGCGGGGCTTGCATATCTGGGCGGGAAGATCTTATAGGCAAGGCTTTTCTTGCAGTGATGCTCCGGGTATGCTACAATAAGGAAAATGGATGAGAAGCACAGGAGTCTTTTTATGAAAGAGCCGAAACTGAAAACTGTCTATGTCTGCTCCAACTGCGGGGAGACAAGCCCTCGCTGGATGGGTCGCTGCCCCAGTTGCGGAAGCTGGAATACCATGAACGAGGACGTGATCGCGGAAGCCCCGAAACCCGGCACAGCGGCAGCCAAGCAGGCTGCGGCTGCACGCCCGGAAGGTGTGACCAGCTTGACGGCCCGGCGGCTGTCGGAGATCAGCACCACAGAAGAAAAAAGCCGCATTCTGACCGGCATCTCGGAACTGGATCGTGTGCTGGGCGGCGGCATCGTGCTGGGCGGCGTGGTATTGCTGAGCGGCGAACCGGGCGTTGGTAAATCCACCATGCTGCTGCAGCTGTGCGGTGCTATTTCCAATCAGCACAGCGTTCTGTATATCACGGGTGAGGAGTCTGTCCGGCAGGTCAAGCTGCGGGCAGCCCGCCTCAAAGTGCCCCAGGACAACATCTTTCTGGCAGCGGAAAACGATGTGGACGAGATCTGCGGCCTGATCGAAAAGGAAAAGCCGGATCTTGTTGTCATCGATTCCATCCAGACCATGCGCTGCATGGATATTGCATCCTCGTCCGGCACGGTGAGCCAGGTCAAGGAGAGCGCGGCGCGGCTGCTGGCAGTGGCCAAAAAGCAGGAGATCCCCATGTTCATCGTGGGCCATGTGAACAAGGACGGTGCCATTGCCGGCCCCAAGGTCATGGAACACATCGTGGATACGGTGCTCTATTTTGAGGGCGATAAGATGCTGCCGTACCGCATTCTGCGGGCGGCAAAGAACCGCTATGGCTCCACGAATGAGCTGGGTATGTTCGATATGACCGGCACCGGCCTGGCCGAGATCGAAAACCCGTCGCAGATGCTGCTGGAAGGCCGGCCGCTGGGGGTTTCCGGCAACTGCGTGGCCTGTACCATGGAGGGCAGCCGCCCCATCCTGAGCGAGATCCAGGCTCTTGCCACCAAGACGAATTTTCCGGCACCGCGGCGCGCCTGCAGCGGCTACGATTATAACCGCATGAACCTACTCATCGCCGTGCTGGAAAAGCGTGCCGGGTATTTCTTTGGCAATCTGGATGTCTATGTCAACATCGTGGGCGGCATCGCCCTGCGGGACACAGCCTGTGATCTTTCCGTATGTCTGAGCATGGTCTCGTCGCTGCTGGATCGCCCGGTCAGCGACAAACTGATCGCCATTGGTGAAGTCGGTCTGGGCGGGGAAGTGCGCAGTGTGCCCAACCTGGAGCAGCGCCTGCATGAGGCGGAGCGCATCGGGTTTGAGCGTGCCGTTGTGCCCAAACACAGCCTGAACCACCTGAACCCGGCAGATTATCCGGGCATGAAACTGATCGGTGCGGCATATATCTCGGATGCCATCAATGCACTGAAAACGGATCGTTTGTAAGAGGATGCCATGTCGATTTATCTGGATGAGAAGAACCCCGGCAAGCACAAGCCCTTTGAGGATGCTTCGCCGGACATTGTAGAATATGTGCGGTATCTGGAAGTGATCGCCGGTAAAAGCGCCAATACGGCGTTCAGCTATTTCTGCGACCTGCGCGGTTTCAGCCGCTTTATGAAGCGCCGCCGCGGCCTTGTCCCGGCCGACAGTGAGATGCAGGACATCGACCCCAAAGGGTTGGACACGGCATTCTGGGCTAGCGTGACTAAAGAGGATATCTACGAATACCTGTATTTCCTCAACCGGGAGTGCGGCAACAAAAAGTCCTCGACAGCCCGACGGCTGGCCAGTTTGCACGGCTTTTATGATTATCTGGTCAACCAGGTCAACCGGCTGGATTCAGACCCTACCGCCGCGATCCGCCCGCCCAAACAGGACAAAGTGCTGCCCAAATATCTGACGGCGGAACAGTCTATGGATCTGCTGGAAAGCACCCAGACCCAGAGCGACTTCCCGGAGCGGGATTACTGCATGGTCGTGCTGTTCCTGAACTGCGGGATGCGTCTGTCGGAGCTTGTGGGTATGGACCTGGACGATATTGACTTGGAACAGCGGCAGATCCGGCTGTTCGGCAAGGGTCACAAGGAGCGCATGGTGTATCTGAACGATGCCTGCGTGGAAGCACTGCAATTGTATCTGAATAAACGCAATGTGATGAAAGGTCTTTCGCCGAAGGAGCGTGCTGTGTTCGTGACCCGGCGGCGCAAGGAGCGCATCTCCAACCGGCGGGTAGAGCAGCTGGTGACCGGTGCCATGAAGGCAGCAGGCCTGAAGGGCTTTTCTACCCATAAACTGCGCCATACTGCGGCAACGCTGATGTATCAGACTGGGAATGTGGATATCCTGACCTTGAAACAATTGCTGGGCCACAGCAGCGTTGGTACGACGCAAATTTATACGCACCTACAGGAATTTCAGGTGCGTGCCGCCATTGAGGAAAACCCACTGGGCAAAGCGTCCCCTAAGAAGCCAAGCAGGCCGTCCTTGGATACAACGGAAGCGGGGACAGGGGAGAGCAGAGAAGAACTGCCTGACCACACTGCCGAAACTGCAGAAAATGGCGAAAATGCGGGAGATTTCTCTGCACCTATGGCAGCCTTTGATGGCTCCGCCAAGGAAGGCATCGGGCTGGACACCGAGACGCTTGCGGTAAATCAGGATGCAGATACGGATTAAGCTAATCAGAGGAAGTGTACGATTATGGCAGAGCGTGATTATAGCAAAGAGTATAAGCGTGAAAAAGACAAAAAGAAACTTATCGGTGTAGGAGTTACCCCCGAATTCTTTGAAGCATTCACGGCTAAAACAGAGCTGAACGGAATGAATAAGAACGCCGTTTTGAAAGCCTGTGCGGAAGCGTATACCTACGGAAATCTTATCATTGATGAAAACGGAAAGCCGCAGATCGTCGGTTGAGCAAAACGCAAATTGAATATGGGTCCAGAAAGCACTTTATGGCCGAAAGACCGGATGGTGCTTTCTTTTTTTTTGCATTGCTATGTGAATAAATTAACGATATGGCATGAAAGAAAGTCAATCGAAAAGAAAGTGATATCTGATCCGACCGGTTTTCAGGCTGACGGAGATGCTGTCAAGAAAAAGCCTGCTGAAGCAGCTGCGGCTGGATGTTTCCGGCAGCGTCAAGAAAGTCTGCATGTAACAGATCAGCATTTTGGAGAATTTTGGAGAAAATCGTGAAAAGCCCGACCGGACTACAGCCAACGATTTGACTTGACATGACCGGAATGGTCGTGCACAGAAAAATAAAAAGATTTGGAGCATCTGATGCAAATATAAATAATGACTGGCAAGCAACGCGTGCCGGACAAAAAAGAAAGATCGTAAAGACTGTGCAGCCCGAAGAATGCAAATGACGCGAACGCAAGAATCAAATCACAAAAGCAAAATATAAAACAGTAAAAACAGATAAATTGCCGCTAAGCCTGAAAAACGTGATTTGGCCAGCCGAAGCACCGGCGGGCCGCCGAAAACGCCCAAAACTGGAAAAGAGGGCTTTTTCACTTCCCTATATTTCACATAACGTGCATTATACGAAATGATGTATCGAAAAACAAGGGCCTCCCCTCGCACGGACTTCTGCGCTCTGGAGACCCCGATGATCCGGGTTGTGAGTTTTTCTTTTTCGGTGCAGAAAGCATCTCTTCCCCGTTTTTGGAAACATTACTGATCCGCGTCCGGCAGCGGCTCCGTGCCAAAGTATGCACAGATGGCCTCATAGTAAATGCGTGCGGTACGCTTGCAGCCTTGTTCGCTGCCAAAGCGCTCCACATCATCTGCATTGGTCACAAAACATTGTTCCGCCAGCACTGCCGGACAATCCACATCCTCCAGCAGCGTGAAGCTCCGTTCGGTGCGCACTTCCGTGTGGGTGCTCTCCACCAGCTGCTTCTGATCGTTTTCCAGATAATAAATGTATCGGATGCCGCCGCGTCCCCGCAGCTGTGCCCCGGTAGCCTGCATGCCCTTCGCCAGCTGCTGCGCAAAGTAATAGCTCTCCTCGTGCCAGGTGCGTCCTGGCACGGACGGATAGCACTCAAAGCCGGTTGCGCTGGAACCGTTTGCGGCGGAGTTTCCGTGGATGGAAAGCAGCAGCTGTGGGGCCTGGGCATTGGCGGCGGCTGCCCGCTCGGCAGGCGTGGCGGTCTGGTCAAAGGCATCCCGCGTCCGGAGTGGGATGTAATTGGTGTCCTGTTCCAGCCATGCAAGCAGTGCCGTGGCGGTGGCGGCAGTCATGTCTTTTTCTTCCACCACTCCCCTTGCCCCCGGATCACTGCCGCCGTGCCCGGCATCAATGACCACCCGATACGGCGGGTCGCCTACCTGCGGCCGGAACTCCCCTTCGGATGTGTTTGCATTCCCCTGTTCCGTTGTGGAGACCTGCAGGGCTTCCCGCCAGAGAAAGACCGAAAAAACAAATGCAAGCACACAGAAACAGAGTGTGAGGGCCGTACGGAGAAAAGAACTCCCCTTTCGTTTCGCTCTTCTCTTCTTTTTCTGGTGTGTGGGCTTGCGACGTTCTGCCATGATATGTACTTCCTGTCAAGATAAATTTCCTATAATAATACGAGTATACTCGGCTTTTTTCTGCAGTGCAAGCAAAAAAGCCTGCCCGTAAGCAGTGGGCAGGCTTTGAAACGAACCTTATTTCAGCTCCACGACGGTCACACCGCTTTCGCCCTCGCCGTAACGGCCCAGACGGAAGCTCTTGACCATGCGGTTGCCGCGCAGGTGCTTGTGGATGGCCGTGCGCAGTGCACCGGTGCCATTGCCGTGGATCAGGTAGACCACGGTCTGGCCGTTCAAAATCGCGCGGTCGATGAAGGAATCCACCTCCGGCAGTGCCTCATCCACGGTCAGGCCCAGCAGGTTGCATTCCATTTTAGCGCTGCGCTGCACCCGTTCCACACGGCCGTTCGGGCGGTTTGCATCGCCGGTCAGGCGGGAATACCGTTGCTGTGCCTTGGTCTGCGGCTTGGAGTCCTTGACCAGCTTTTCAGGCTGCTTCAGGCCCTTGAGCGGAACTTTCGTCTTGATGATGCCGGCCCGCACCAGAACGTCGCCGTTCTTGTCCGGCAGCGAAAGCACGGTGGCAAGCTGGTTGAGCTCTGCAATGCAGACCTCCTGCCCCACCTTGACCTCTTTCAGCGGGACAAACTCCTTGACCGGGTTGTGCACCACCTCGGTGCCCATGAACAGCTTTTCCGATTCCTTCTTGGCGATCTCGCGGGCGCGCTGAGCTTTCTGCTGGGTACTCATGCGCTCATCCTTCTGCAACTGACGCAGCTCATCGGTCAGCGCATAGGCCTGGCTTTCCACCTGCTGAGCCAGTGCGCGTGCCTTGGCACGGGCAGCTTCCAGTTCATTTTCGCCCTGCTGGATCAATTCGTCCCGCTTCTTCTGGGCGGCTTCCAGCTGGTGGGAGGCCTCATTCTTCAGTTCCTCCACCTCATGCTGGCTTTCCTTCAGCTGCAGCTTCAAATCGTCCAGCTGGCCCAAAACGGCGTCCAGACGCTTATCCTCTGCAGACAAATGCTGCTGGGCTGCTTCAATGACCCGTTCCGGGATGCCCAGCTTTTCGCTGATGAGGAACGCATTGGACTTGCCCGGTACGCCCACGCTCAGTTTATAGGTCGGGCGCAGGGTCTCCAGGTCGAACTCACAGCTGGCATTCACCACGCCTTTGGTCTCCAGTGCGAACACTTTCAACTCCGCATAGTGGGTAGTAGCCATCAGCAGCACGCCGCGGCGGCGCAGCTCTTCAATGATGGCAACTGCCAGTGCAGCGCCCTCGGCGGGGTCGGTACCGGCGCCCAGCTCATCCAGAAGCACCAGGGTGTGCGGCATGGCCAGTTCCAGAATGCCGGTGATCTTTTTCATATGGCCGGAGAAAGTGGAAAGGCTCTGCTCAATGCTCTGTTCATCGCCGATGTCCACGAGGAACTCATCGAAAACGCAGATCTCACTGCGTTCATCGGCCGGGATCAGGAAACCGCACTGGGCCATGGCGCACAACAGGCCGGCCGTTTTCAGGGTAACCGTCTTACCGCCGGTGTTCGGGCCGGTGATGATGAGCGAATCATATTCCCTGCCCAGTGCGATGTCCACCGGAACACATTTCTGCGGGTCGATCAGCGGATGTCGTGCCCGGATCAGCGAGAAGGAATTGTCGGTGCGCACCGCAGGCTTAAATGCCTTGAGTTCCAGTGCCAGACGTGCCTTGGCCAGCAGGACGTCAATGTCCAGCATGGCCTGATAGCTGTACTGGAACTGCGGCTCAATGGCAGCCACCTGCGCCGTGAGCGCCACCAGAATGCGCTCGATCTCCTGCGCTTCCTGAGCGCGGTACTGCAGGATGCGGGCGTTGGCTTCCACCACGGCCTGCGGCTCCACGAACACCGTTGCACCAGTGGAGGAAACATCATGGATGATGCCGCTCACCTCGCCGCGGTATTCGCTCTTGACCGGGACGACATAGCGGCCGTTGCGCATGGAGACCACACTCTCCTGCAGATATTTTGAGGTGTCCATGTTGCGCACCATGCTTTCCAGACGGTCGCGGATGCTGTTTTCGGTCGCACGGATCTTCTTGCGCAGGTCGTTCAGGGTGCGGGATGCTGTATCAGCCATAGCATCCGGGGCCAGGATCGCACTGGAGATCTGTTGCTCCAGCCCCGGTTCCGGGGCAAGGGCATAGAACAGATCGTCCGTCGGAAGGATATCGTGCTCCGAAGAGCCATACCAGTTGGTCAGGTTCTGGAAGTTGCGCAGCGCACCGGCCACCATCAGCAGTTCGCCCATGGAGAGCACGCCGCCTTTGACCGCTCGTGCGGCCAGCGCACTGACGCCCTCCACCCCGCCGAAACGGGGCGAGCCATTCTTGATCAGGAGCGTATTGATGGCATCCGTCTGCTCCAGTGCATAACGCACTTCATCGGGGTCGCACTGCGGCTCCAGTGCCAGAAGCTTTGCCTTGGCTTCCTTGCACACACAGCCCTCAGCAGCACGGGCGATGATCTTATCGAGTTCTAATGTTTTTAAGTAGCTTGTTTCCATAATATCCTTTTGCTCAGGGCAGCACGGTTTTTAAAAAGTCGTAACTCTTCAGCGGCTTGTCCAGATGCGTCAGTGCATACTGTTCCGCCACTGCAGCCAGCTTTGTCAGACTGCCCACAGAAATCCTGAATGAAAATATCTTTTTGTCCTCCACAAGGCAGATATGCCGCAGTGCAAACAACGCTCCACCGTCCAGATTGCAGGTCTTGCCTGCCTTGACTGCGCAGTCCGCACAGAGCAGATACCCTTCCTGCGCATCCAGATAAAAGGCATCTCCCTCATAGGTGCTGCAGTCGCGGCAGCACACCAGCTGCGGCAGAAAACCGCACTCGCTCATGGTGCGCAGCTCAAAAACCGCCTTGATGGCCCGCAGGTCTGCCTTGTGCTCGCTGATCATGTACAGACAGTTCAGCAGCAGCCGCAGTTCCCGCTCGGCTTCCTGCCCGGTTGGGGTCAGGGCGGCAGCCATCTCTGCCAGATACATGGCAAGGCTCATCCCCTCGATGGAGGAAGAAATGCCGTGAAAGACATTTTTGACCGATGCCTCGCGCACTGTGTACATATTGCGTCCCGGCACCAGTGTGAATTCCGAATAGCAAAACAGCCCGCAAGCGCTGAACAATTTGCTTTTCAGCCGCAGGCTGCTCTGTGCCGA
>CABQHF010000068.1 GCA_902463905.1 uncultured Faecalibacterium sp.
ACCTGGATCAGGTCGGCGTCGGCAAGCTGGTCAAGATGGCTGCACATGACGGCCGTGAGACCCGCCCCGATCTGGGCCTGGGCATCTGCGGCGAGCACGGCGGCGACCCCACCAGCGTGGAGTTCTGCCACAACGTCGGCCTGGACTACGTCAGCTGCTCTCCCTTCCGTGTGCCCATCGCACGTCTGGCTGCCGCTCAGGCTGCTATTAAAAAACCGAGAGCATAAGGTTTTTGTAGCGAACTATCGTTAAAAATCAAGCATAAAATAAGGCTCACCGTCAATTTTGGCGGTGGGCCTTATTTGCTTGCTCATGTATGAGATGAATTGCGTTTAACACAAGGCTGCTTTCCAGAGGCATCACAGATACACCTCCACGGTCAGGTCGGTCCACGCTGCACGGCGGAACTGGTGGGGCATCTTGTTGGCTTCCCGGTAACGCTTGGCGGTTTCAAAGTCGATGGTGAAGGTAAGGATGGGCTTTTCCGATACAGCCATCAGATCGGTGCGCTCCTCTTTGGACTTCTTGCAGCCGGTGTTCAGCTTCCAGCGGTAGGAGTAATCGGCAATGGGGGTGACCACTTCAACGAACTGGTCGATCAATTCAGGAGCAAGACAGGCACCGTGCACATCGACCTTCTGAGAAAGAAAATCGTAGATCGCTTTCATGTCCGAAGAGACCGTCTGAGGATCAGGCGCAGGGGCGAGGGCTTTCAACTCCTGCTCCAAGCGGGCGACCTCGTCATCTGCCTGTTTGCAAAGGGCTTGGTATTCTTCTCGTGGCAGTTCGCCGTCTGCACGCATGGCAGCGTAGTTCAGCTTGCGCTTTTTGATTTTTTCGATCTTGCTCTGAATCGGTGCAACGGACATTCGTGTGGCGGCTTTTCCGTTCTGGCAGCTTTCGATCATCTTGCAGGCACGAAGGATGGCTTTGTTCTGATTGCCCCAGACCTTTTCAAAAATCTTCTTCGCCATCAGTTCCAGCTTCCACTCCGGGATGGAAATGGCATCACAACTGAGCTGCTGGGTCATGTTGTGCTCCAGAACGAAGGAACGGGTCGGATTGACGGTTCGCATATTGCATTGGTAGCCAAAGACCGGCGTTCCTTCCTTCCTTCCTTTCCCCGCATACGCGGGGGTGATCCTCAGATTTTCGGCTTCCTTGCGGGCTGCAACAGCCTTTCCCCGCATACGCGGGGGTGATCCCGGCGTATACCAGAACCTGACATGAATCCTGGACTCCATATCTTCCCCGGTGGCGATCCTGATTCCGTTTATCGGCTGGGGCGCCTACATTATGGGCCTGATCCGAGCGGAGTATGACAACTATCATGATTCCGCTGGTCACTTTTACCCACAAGGATTTTTCCCTGATGAAAAAAGCAGAGCGGGAGGCAGCGTCGAAAGATTACTCGTTCGATGAAGCACTGCCCACCGATGCAGAAAAAGCGGATGGCTATTCCCTCAAGAACGCAAAGCCCATCATGGTGATCCTGCCCATCGTGGTCACCTTTGCAATCATGATGCCGCTGGCCATCCCCATGGCACATGCGTTCGGCATTCCATATGCCATCGCAACAGGCGCTGTGCTTTCCGGCGGTCTGTTCGGAGACCATTGCTCGCCGATCTCGGACACCACGATCCTTTCCTCCACCGGTACCGAATGTGACCTTGTGGAGCGCGTAAATACTCAGCTGCCATATGCTGCGGTAAACAGCGTCATCGCAGTTGGATGCTACATTCTGGTGAGCTTTACCCATAGCCCGCTGATCGTTCTGCTGGCAGTGGCACTGCAGGCTGCAACGATCCTGATCCGGAACCGGCTGGATCTCAAAAAGGTTTGATTTTTTGTGTATCGTATGGATCGGTCAATGCACCTTTGGCGTAAAGCCGATGCGTTTCTTGAAGCTCTGCCACAGGCGCACCACGCGCTCCCGGGGCAGAAGATAGTTGACCAGCAGCGCGATGAGCACGCCGATGGTGGTGTCGAAGATGCGGTTCAAAGAATAGCTGACATAGCTCTCGATGGGTGTGGAGTACAGCACGATGCACAGCACCACACCACCGGGCTGGACGCCGCCGGGCCAGAAGTACTGGCAAAGCAGGATCAGCACGATGATGGCAGCGCACAGCAGAACAGCCAGAAACATACTGTGCCCGCCCTGCGGGTACACCAGCAGATACACCCAGAACACCGCAATGGCCAGCAGGCCGCCGATCAGGGTGCCGAACAGGCGGTTGCCGCCGTTTTGGATGGAATCCGGCATATCGGTGCCCATGCCGAAGATGACGCCAATGCAGGCAAAGGCCGGGTTGCGGCCGATCAGGCAGTAGACCATGGCTACCAGCATGGCGGTAACGGCGGTTTTGATGGTGCGCCAGCCTACATGCAGCCGGAAGTCGGAGCGCGGAAATTGAGGCATTGTCGATTCCTCCTCTGAAATGCCCGGATAAACTGAAAGAACTTTCTTGTATACAATAACATAGCGGCAAAAATCCTGCAAGAGGAAACTACAGAAAAAAGCACGGCGGTGCATGGATTGCACTTCCGGCCAAAATCCACTATAATGGGAAGCGGAGATGCCGCCCGGAAAGGGCGGCAGACAAAACGTGGGAGGCGCGCTATGACAGAATGCAGACGGAGGGTAGGTACGACCCTGCGCAGCAAAGCCACGGGCTGGCTTGCGGCGATCCTTCTGGTCACGCTGCTGTCCACCGGCATTGCCGTGGCGGTGGGGCAATGGAGCGCAAATGCACTGGACGCGCTCCTTGCGGAAAATGCAGCCTGCTATGCCGTGCAGGACAGCATCAAGGATGAGACCCAGGCGTTTGCCCGCTATGTGCGGGAGCCTACCCAGGAAAACGATGAGACCTATCAGGCGGCCTGCACAGCCACGGAGCAGAGCCTTGCGGCATTGCCGCAGGATTACGCCCGCCTTGCGGAGGAGCGCTACGCGCGCACTTGGAACCTGCTGCAGGGCTACGAGGGCTACCAGGAAATGCGGGACACCTTTTTGCAGCTCTCCCCCACGGCGGACGGCTATGTGGATCAGATGTACCGCGTGATGGAGATGCAGCAGTACCTGCAGGAATATGCCCTGCGCCTGACCCAGGCCACCCTGGAGCAGGAGAACAGCCTGTACAGCAGCACGGCTGCCCGCATCCGGCAGCTGCCGTGGCTGTATCTGGTGCTGATCCTGGCGGCGGCGGGGCTGATGCTGCTGCTGATCCGGGCACTGAACGCGGTAGTGGTGGCCCCACTGCTGCGGCTTGCCGGGGCGGCAGGGCAGATCGCCGGGGGCGATTTTTCCGGGCAGGATCTCCCGGTGGAAAGCACGGATGAGGTCGGGCAGCTGACCGGCACCTTCAACCGGATGAAGCACGCCATGCAGGAGAGCCTTGACACCCAGGCCGCACTCCACCGGGAGGAGATGCACAACCTCTCGCTGGAAAAGGAGCTGGAGCACGCCCGGCTGGAAGTGCTCAAGAGCCAGGTGAACCCGCACTTCCTGTTCAACACCCTGAATATGATCTCCTGCATGGCCCGGCTGGAGGATGCCTCCACCACCGACCAGATGATCGTGCATCTGGGCAATCTGTTCCGGCACAATCTGCGCACCAAACAGCAGCAGATCACGCTGGAAGAAGAACTGGAAGGGCTGGACGAGTACATCAGCCTGCAGCAGATGCGGTTCGATGGCCGCATCACGGTGAAAAAAGACATCCGGGTGCAGCCTGCTGCGGTGCAGGTGCCTTCCTTCACTCTGCAGCCCATCGTGGAAAATGCCTACTCCCATGGGCTGCGGTCCCGCGAGACGGACGGGCACATCCTGCTGCGGGCATGGATGCAGGGGAACACGCTCATGCTGACGGTGGCCGACAACGGCTGCGGCATGAGCCGGGAAGAACTGGAAGCCCTGCAGGATAAAATGGCTCACAGCGAGCAGACGGGGCATAACATCGGGCTGGGCAACATCTCCCACCGGATGAAGATGCTGTATCCGGAGGGCCGGATGCAGGTATGCAGCCGCAAGGGGCATGGCACCGTGGTGTGGTTTGCCATCCCGCAGAAACAGGAGGAACAGGCATGAAGTGCAAGCTGCTGGTAGCGGAGGATGAGCTGATCGAGCGCAAGGTGCTGTGCAAAACGCTGCAGAAGTACCTGAGCGACCTCATCGTGCTGTATGAAGCCAAAAACGGGCGGGAAGCCATCGAGATCTTTGAGCGGGAGGCTCCGCAGGTGGTGATCCTGGATATCGAGATGCCTGGCACCACCGGGCTGGAAGTGGCGCGCAAGATCCGGGAAACAGACAAGAACTGCGGCATCCTGTTCCTGACCGGCTTTGATAAATTTGCCTATGCAAAGCAGGCCATCTCGGTGCGCGCGCTGGATTATCTGCTCAAGCCTTACAATGAGCAGGAACTGGTGTTTGCGGTGGAGGAGGCCATCCGGCAGACGGCGGCACCGGCGGCCCGGTTTGCCCCGGCCCCGGCAGCGGAGCCTGTCCGCCGGGAAGAGGACGAGGACGCGCGCACCGCCATCATGCGGGCCGAGATCATCAGCTTTATCGAGAACCACTACCGGGAGGACATCTCCATGCAGGACGCAGCGGCGGCACTGCGCTACTCGGATGCCTACTTCTGCAAGCTGTTCAAGCAATGCTTCCAGGTGAACTTTTCCGCCTATCTGAACCAGTACCGGGTGGAAAAGGCCAAGAAGCTGATCCTGGATTCCCGCCTGAACCTGAAGAACGTGGGCACGGCAGTGGGGTACAGCGATGCCAACTATTTTACGCGGGTGTTCAAGCGCCTGACCGGGCAGACGCCTTCCGAATACCGGCAGGCCGCGGCAGAAAAAGCGGTACAATAAAAGCAAAAAGAGCGTCTGCACAACGCATCGTGCAGACGCTCTTTGCATATTCAGGGCATACCCCGTGCAGAGCCATTTTACTTGCTGCGGATCTCTTCGATCAGCGGCAGATAATCGGCGCAGTACTGCGCATACAGGGGCTGCACCAGCTCCCGGAAACGATCCATTTCCTCCTGCGGCAGCGGCATCTCCCGGCAGCCGGCGGCCAGCGCAGCTTCCCGGGCAGTGGTTTCCTCCTGTGCCCAGATCGTCCGCTCATAGGTCGCCGATTCTTCCGCACAGGCCCGGATGATTTTCTGGTATTCTTCCGGCAGCTTGTTCCAGGTCCTGCCGCTGGCCAGCTGCACTTCCGGCACGCGGGTGTGGGCGTCGGCCAGATAATACCGTGCCACCTTGTAGTGCTCCATGGAATAATAGGCCGGCCAGTTGTTTTCGGCCATGTCGATCTGGCCGGTCTCCAGGGCGGAATACACATCGCTGTAGGCCGAGGTCTCCGGCACTGCGCCCAGCAGCCGGATCATATCCTGTACCACGCCGGAGTCCTGCACACGGACCACTTTGCCCTGGATATCGTTCAGGCTGTGGATCGCGCGGCGGGAATAGAACGAGCGCGCACCGGCGTCGTACCAGCTCAGGCCTATGGCATTTTCTGCGGCAAAATCCTGCAGAAAGCTCTGCCCGATCTCCCCGTCCAGAACCCGCCACATCTGGGCGGAATCCTGATACAGGTAAGGCATCAGCAGCACATTCAGGCGGGGCAGCTCATCGGTCAGAATCGAGATAGACATGCGGGTAAAATCCACTCCGCCGATGGCCAGCTGCTCCCATACCTGCTGCTCAGTGCCGTATTCGCCGTTGGCCTCCACCCGGATGGCCACCTTGCCCTCCGTCCGCTCCCGGACGAGGCCCGCAAAATACTGCGCGCCCCGGGTGGTGGGGTAATCCACCGGCTGGTTGTCGGCGTAGGTCAGCACGAAATCCGGTGTGGTCTCATCTGCTGCCCCGCAGCCCGCCAGATACAGCGCGGCAAGCCCCATCCCGGCCAGAAAGGTCCGTCTGCGCATAGGTTCCGCCTCCTTTTGCGGTTGCTGTTACCAGTAGTATAGCGCATCTGCCCCCGGCGGTGCAAGCCCATAAAACAGACAAAAGGCGGTGCCTTGCAGTGGGCACCGCCTTTTGTACCATAGGAGAAGAAGGGAATGTCAGATTTTACATCAGGCCCATTGCCTGCGGCAGGAAGGTGGACACTGCAGGCACGAAGGTAACCAGCAGCAGACCGCCGATGATGGCCACATAATACATGAGCATGTAGGGCATGATCTTGGACAGAGAGGTGCGGCCCACCTTGATGCCCACGAACAGGGCGTTGCCCACGGGCGGGGTGATGTTGCCGATGCACAGGTTGTACACCAGAATCAGGCCGAACTGGATGGTGCTCATGCCAAAACTCTGGCAGATGGGCAGAAACAGCGGGGTGAAGATCAGGATAGCCGGGGTAACGTCCATGAAGGTGCCGGACACCAGCAGGATGACGTTCATGATGAGCAGGATGACGTACTTGTTGCTGGTCAGACTCAGCAGAGCGGCAGCCACAGCGTCCGGGATCTGAAGGAAGGCCATGACCCAGCCCAGGATGTTGGAAACACCCACCAGGAACACGACCATACCGGACATCTTGGCGGAATCCACGATGATCTTCCACAGACCCTTCAGGTCGATGGAGCGGTAGCAGATGGCCAGGATCAGGGAGTAGACCACGGCGATGGCGGAGCCTTCCGTGGCGGAGAACACACCGCCGATGATGCCTCCGATGACCACGATGATCAGGGACAGGGAGGGCAGTGCACGCAAGGTGCAGACGCCGAGGTTCTTCCAGTCGAACTTACCGGGGGTGCCCTTGTAGTCCAGCTTGATGGCCAGCAGCACGCCGACCACGCAGCAGCACAGTGCCCAGATGATGCCGGGCACATAACCGGCCATGAACAGGGCAGCCACCGAGGTACCGCCGGATGCCAGCGAGAAGGTGATCAGGGCGTTGGACGGCGGGATCAGCAGGCCGGAGCAGGAGGATGCGGCGTTGGTAGCAGCGGTAACGGCAGGGTCATAGCCCTGCTCCTCGGCACCGTCGCGGATCATGGAACCGACGGCAGCGGCGGCAGCAGAGGCGGAACCGGAAATAGCACCGAACAGGGCGTTGGTGCCGATGTTGGTCACCAGCAGGGCACCGGGCAGCTTGCCCAGAATGGCCATGACGAAGTCCACCAGGCGCTTGGCGATGCCGCCCTGGTTCATAATGTTGCCCGCCAGGATGAAGAAGGGGATAGCGGTCAGGCTGAACTTGCTCATGCCCACGAAGGTGCGCTGTGCAGCCGTCAGCACGGCAACGTTCAGATCAATGGAAGAGAGGATGGCCGTCAGGGAAGAAATTGCGATGGAGTAGGAAATGGGCACGCCCAGGAACAGCAGCACCAGCAGCACTGCCAGAATGACGAACAAAGATTGAATTGCCACGGTTTATGCCTCCTTGTTGTTCTCTTTGTCTGCGGCGGCAGCCATCTCGGCTTCCACCTTGGCGTAATCGGGGTCTTCCACGGCGTCCAGGCTGATGGAACCGTTGGCAATGCCGATGATGTTCAGCACGGAGTAGATCAGGATGACCGCACCGCACACCGGCATGATCCAGTAGAACACGCCCACGGCCACGCCCAGAGAGGAGGTCTGCTGGCCCATAGCCAGCTGGGACACCTGATAGCCGCCGAACACCAGGATGGTGGCGGAGAAGAGGAAGGCGATCACTTCACCAAAGATGTGGAACGCCTTGCGCAGGGTGGGGTTGAAGCGGTCGATGACCACCGGGATGTTCATGTGGCCGCGCTCGCCGGAAACGATGGTGGCGCCCAGCATGGTGCTCCAGCCGAAAAGGTAACCGACCAGTTCCTCCGACCAGGTGGACGGAGAGTTGAAAACATAACGTGCAATGACCTGATAGGTGGTCAGGATGACCATGACCGACATGCTCAGGCCGGCCAGAAGGCTGAGCACTTTATTGAGGGTATTTCTGAGTTTTTCCATGATGCTGCCTCCTTAGTCTGCGGTATTAGCCGCGTTGTGCTGCTGGATAAGATCGTAGATAGGCTGCAGCTCAGGGTTTGCTTTCAGCACGGAGCTGTGCAGCGGAGCCATTGCCTCCTGGAACGGAGCGGTATCCGGATACAGGAAGTTGACGTGCTGCTCGTTCTCGGCCTTGTCCTTGGCCTCGGCCACAGCATCCTCCCAGGCGTCCTGCTCGGTCTGCTTCACGATCTCAAAGCCCTTGTCGAAGATGGCGCGCTCTTCGTCGCTGAGGTTCTGCATGAACTCATAGTTTGCGACCAGCAGGTCTGGCACCATCTGGTGCATGTCGTAGGAGTAATACTTGCAGATATCACCGTGGCCGTTGTCGGTCAGGGCCAGCTCGTTGTTCTCGGCGCCGTCCAGGATGCCGGCCTGCAGGGCGGTGTACACATCGCCAAAGCCCATGGGGGTGGCAGTGCCGCCCAGCAGACGCATCATCTCCACGTTGGTGGGAGACTGCTGCACACGGATCTTCAGGCCCTTCAGATCCGAAGGCTTGTTGATGGGAGTCTTGACGGTGTAGAAGTTGCGGGTGCCGGCGTCCAACCAGGCCACCGTCTCCAGACCGGCCTTGGAAGTGGTCTTGAAGATGGGATCGGTCACTTCGGGGTCGTCCAGAGCCTCATGATAGGCATCCACGCTGGAGAACAGGTACGGCAGGTTGAAGATCTGGTATTTGGAGCTGAAAGTCTCCATGATGGCGGTGGAAGCCACCACAAAGTCGATGGCACCGGTCTGGGTCAGCTGCACCATCTCGGTCTGGGAGCCCAGCAGCTCGCTGGGGTAGACCTCCACGCGGTACTTATCACCCAGATTCTCATTGATGTAATCAGCAAACGCCTCCAGGCCCAGGTGATCCGGATGGGTCTGGGACTGCACATGGCCGATGCGGATGATCTTGCGGTCATCCTTGTCCCCACTGGCACCGCAGCCGGTGAGCATCACGCCGCTTGTCAGTACTGCTGCGCCCATCAGTGACAGAAATGTTCTTCTCTTCATGAATTGCATCCTCTCTTTTTGCTCGGGTTAACGCGGTTTTTCTTTTATGATTTGATTTTAACAAATCATGAATTTTTGCGAAACAGGTTTTTTTTGCGAAAAGCAGGACGATTTTGCGATTGTTGTATCCAAGTATAATTTTTGTGCTTTGCGGGACAAAGAAACTGGCAATATTGAGCACCTGAGCCCCGGCGGGCTTCCGGATGAAAATAGCGGCCGCACAGTTTATTTGCTTGCCTCGTATAATAAAATAGTAGTATTTATAGACCGCTCTCCAGCGGAATGCTACAA
>CABQHF010000069.1 GCA_902463905.1 uncultured Faecalibacterium sp.
TCCATGCCGGTGCCGAGGCTGCCCACATCCTGCAGGCCGACCGCCAGAAGTACGGTGCCCCGGAGTACATCAAGAAGAACAGCGCCCGCTTCTCCTTTGAAGAGGACGAGAACAGCCGCAGTTACACCGAGGATCTGGACGACGACGGCAACGAGAAGTCCAGCGAGGACGCCGAGGAGAAGGCCGCCGAGGAAGAGGCTATGGAGGCCGTGGAAAACGGTCCTCTGACCGAGGAAAAGCGGCAGGAGCTGCTCAAGACCCGCCGCGACGGCCTGAACGCCCGCCGCAGCCTGAGCGAGGCAAACCTGCGTCTGGTGGTCTCCATCGCCAAGAAGCATGTGGGCCACAACTTGGCATTCCTGGATCTGATCCAGGAGGGCAACATCGGCCTGATCAAGGCCGCCGAGAAGTTCGACTGCGACCGCGGCTTCCGCTTCTCCACCTACGCCACCTGGTGGATCCGTCAGGCCATCACCCGCGCCATCGCAGATCAGGCCCGCACCATCCGTATCCCGGTGCATATGGTGGAGACCATCAACCGGATGCGTCAGGCCACCAACCAGCTGGTGTACCAGAACGGCCACGAGCCTACCCCGGAAGAGCTGGCAAAGGCCATGGACATGAGCGTGGAGCGCGTGCGCGAGATCCAGCGCATGGCACAGGAGCCTGCAAGCCTGGAAAGCCCTGTGGGTGAGGAAGAGGATTCCTCTCTGGGCGATTTCGTGGCCGACGAGAACGCTGAGGCACCCGGCAAGGCTGCTGACCGCGCCATGGTGGCACAGCAGATCAATCTGGCGCTGAAGAGCCTGACCCCCCGTGAGGAAAAGGTCATCCGCCTGCGCTTTGGTCTGGACGACGGCCGCCCCCGCACGCTGGAAGAAGTGGGCCGCGACTTCGGTGTCACCCGTGAACGTGTGCGCCAGATCGAGGCAAAGGCCATCCGCAAGCTGCACAGCCGCAAGTGCCTGTCGCTGCTGAACGGTCTGATCGAGTGATCATGGTGCGGAGCAAAAACTGAACAACAACAATGCCCCCGGAAAACTCCGGGGGCATTGTTATTGTGTGCGAGGAACAGCAAGCCTTTTAAAACTCGCTGGGGGTTGGTTTAGTGCTTGCTCTTGGCAAACAGGCTGGTGAACGCACCGGCCATGGTGAGAGCCATACCGCTCAGAGCCATGGCAATGGCAGCCAGCCAGTTGGAGCCGGTCTTGGGCAGAGCCGCCTTTGCATTCTGCACAGCCGGGGTCACAGCGGCCTTGTCGAGCTCTCCGCTCGGCACATCATCACCCTGCACATCGCCCGGCTGCACAGTGCTGTCCGCCGGGGTGGTGTCCGCCGTATCGTCCTGCGCGGGAGCGTCCGGAGTGTCCGGGGTGCTGGGGGTATCGGGCTTTTTGTCCGGGGTAGACGGGTTGTCGGGTTCGTCCGGCTCTTCCGGGGCTACATAGTCATAGGGGGCGTCGTAATAGCCCTGGCAGCCGTCTACCGTGCAGTGATGGCGCAGGATGCCCTGCTCGGTGGGCGTAGCCTTTTTGATGATCTCGATGATCTCGGTGCCATCTTCCGCAGAGCCCCAGAGGTGAGCGTCGGTCACAGCGTGGTCGTCGGCGTTGTTTTCAGCCATGCCCACATACAGGCCGTTGTGCACAGCCTTGTAGAGGGTCGTGCCACGGTAGTACTGCACAAGGCCCTTGTTCAGGTTCTGCAGCAGATCCATGGTCAGAATGGCATCCGTGTCGCCGCAGCCAATGGCAGCGCCAAGGCCGCGGGTAATGGCTTTCACATAGGTCTCCCCTGTGGTGGTGTTGATGAGGATGGTGGGGTCGCCTGCATCGTTTTCGCCTGCGCCGATGCCTGCGGCATTGCCCGCGCCGCCGGTAGCCTTTACCGTGCCGCCGGTGATGGTGACAGAGGAGCCGAGCGCCCATGCGCTGTCCCTGCCGGAGCCGATGCCGGCCGCGCCCTTACCGCCGGTAGCGGTCACATTGCCGCCGCTGATGGTCACGCCGTCGCTTCCGTTTTTCGTGGAAGTGGCAGTACCTTTTCCGCCGCCAATACCCGCGCCGCCAGCAGCGCCGCCAATAGCGGTCACGGTGCCTCCCGTGATATTTATTTTATTAGCACGCACATCCATCAGGTCAGCGTTTGTCGCGTCACCCGTGCCGATGCCTGCGCCGCCGCCTTCTCCTGCAGATACAGTCACGGTACCGTCAGAAACCGTGATTTTTGTGCCCGATTTTCCGTTGCCGCCGCCGATACCGGCACCACCTGCGTTACCATTTGCTTTCACTGTGCCGCCGCTGATAGTGATGGACTGGCCAAGTCCGCCGTTTCCACCGCCAATGCCCGCGCCACCGGCCGTACCGGTAGCGGTCACATCGCCGCCAGAAATGCCGATGATATAACCATAGTTGCCGTTTCCGCCGCCGATACCGGCACCACCTGCGCTACCGGTAGACTTGATGACACCTCCATTGACCGTGATTGTATTGCCATAGTTCCCGGCACCGCCGCCAATGCCCGCGCCACCTTCACTGCCTGTGGCAGTGATCGTACCATCATCGACTGTGATGATGGCGCCATAGCCGCCGTTTCCGCCGCCGATACCTGCACCGCCGCCGTTGCCTGTGGCTTTTACGGTACTTCCTTCGATATTGATCGTATAACTGCTACCGTTTGAACGAGTATCTGCATCTGTGCGATTGCCGCCGCCAATGCCGGCACCGCCGCTTGTGCCGCCGGTGGCGGTCACGTCAGCACCCTCTGTGATGGAAATGTGGTTGCCCTGGCCATTCCGGCCGCCACCGATGCCTGCGCCGTTTGCACCGCCGGTGGCGGTCACAGTCGTGCCAGCACCAGTAATGGTGATATTTTGCCCGAGGCTTCCCCAGGTGCCCTGTTTGTTCTTTTCGGCATTTGTATCGCCGCCGCCGATGCCTGCACCGCCTTCACTGCCGGTGGCCGTCACATGGGCACCGTCGGAGATCGTAATATCGATTCCCTGACCCGATCCTGCAATCACACCATCCCCCGCATCGCCCTTGCCGCTGCCGATGCCTGCACCGCCGCCTGTACCGTTGGCAATGACCGTGGTGTTGCCTCCGGTGATGGTAATATGGTTACCGCTTCCGGTGCCGATTTTGTTACCGCTGGTGTCTTTGTTACCCTTGCCGCCGCCAATGCCTGCACCGCCATCACCGCCGGTGGCGGTAATATTGCCGCCGGTGATGGTGATGTTGTTGGCATAACCGCCGGAACTCTTTTCGGTACCGCCAATGCCAGCACCGCCGGTACCGCCGGTGGCGGTCAGAGAGCCGGTGGTATCCGATCCTGTGCCGGTCTTTGCAGTTCCGTCATCGTTCTTGTCGTCGGTGATCAGCAGCTTGTAATTGGGATTAGCGACATTGTTATGTGCGTCACTCCACTTTTCCAGTGCTGCGTGACCCTCGCCGCCAGTCAGGGTGTTGTCGCCATCCAGCTCGATGTTCACAACGCCCTTTGTGGAAACGGCGGCCTTGCCGGTGCTGCTGGCGTCAATGTTCGCATCTTTCAACGTCACATCGGCTTTGGTGCCGGTTGCCGTTTTGATGGTGACCGTGTTTTTATCGCTGTTGCCGGTGATGATGGTTTCGTCCTCTTCCGGGCGGTCCTTGATATCACCGGCGTCATCCTGGGCGTAAGTGCCGTTATCCTTATCCTCCCACTGGCTCACATAGCGGTTGCCGTCGGTATCTGTGCTGACATCAATGCTGCCATTGCCAATGTCATAGGTCGCCGCGAACACCGGCGCCGTGCAGGACGCCACCATGGCGAGGAAGGTCGCCGTCGAAAGCACACGCAGTGCCAGACCATTTTTCTTCTTTTGCATTTGGATACCCCCTGATCGTTTGACACGCTTTTCCACTCTCAAAACACAGCCCTTCCCGGTCTGCAGAGCAGCCGCAACAGGAAAGTCTGCATTCTGCGCCCATTATAAACCGGGGGGGGGTAAACTCAAGAGACAAAACGCCGAAAGTGTCAAAAATGGTCTGTTTTTGTTGATCTGTATAAACATTTGATGTGTGATTTGTATGGTTTCAGAGGGTTTTGAGACGCTTTTGATACACTTTTCCGGCAAGGAGAGAAGAATGGCTCTGAACCGGGATGCCTTTATAAAAAGGAAAGGGCAGAGGGAAAATATAAAAATTCGGATTTTTTTGCAAAAACCTCTTGCCAAACAGCAAGATTTATGGTATTATAATCGAGCTGTGATTGTGCTGCTATAGCTCAGTTGGTAGAGCGCATCCTTGGTAAGGATGAGGTCTCCAGTTCGAATCTGGATAGCAGCTCCAGCTCAGAATGCCTCGAAGCGGAAACGCTCCGAGGCATTTTTCTTTTCGTGAGTATCATAACAAATCCACAACGGCCTCCCGCTGCCTGGTACAAGGGCAAAGGGAGGCCGTTGTGTTTTTGGGTTTATCCGCGGAAGCCGTAGCGCGGGCCGAAGGCCCAGCCGCCGCAGCAGCAGTTGCACAGCAGGTTGAGCAGGATCATGCTCCAGCACCAGCGCATGATGCCGCCCGGCTGGGCGTAGGTGGTCTGGGTGCGGTAGGTGCGGCCGGGGTTCTGCAGCCGCTGCAGGTGCATCCGGTACTCGGTGTTGTTGGGATCCAGCTGCACAGCGCGGCGGGCGTCCTGCAGCGCGTCGATGCTGTTGCCCAGGCCCTGATTGGCCAGCGAGGAAATATAGTACCACCGGGCATTGCGGGCGGTCATACCGTCCAGCACGCGGCGGGCCTCGGCGTAGCGGCCGTTCACCACAAAGTTACGGGCGGCCTGCATCTCCGGCGAGTCGCTGCCGTTGTAGCTGGCACCGGTCTGCTGGCTGTAGCCATCAAACCCGAAGCCGAACCCGAAGGGGTCAAAGCCGTCAAAACCATCGAATCCGTAGTTCTGCTGTTGCTTATAGCCCTGCTGCTGATAGCTGTCATAACGCTGCTGGCCGTAGCCGCTGTAGGGGCTGCCGCCCTGCTGGGGGCCGGTCTCGCCCTTCGTGATGGCGTCATAGGCAGCCTGCACCTCTTTGAAGTGCTCCTCGGCGGTGGGGTCGTTGGGATTCAGGTCGGGGTGCCAGCGCTTGCACTTGGCGCGGTATGCTTTTTTGATCTCTTCGTCGCTTGCGCCGCGCTGAATGCCCAGCACCTCATACGGATCTCTCATGGATATACTTCCTCACGTCTCATTTCATGCGGCCGCAATGCCGCACAATACTCTATAGTCTACCGTATCGTCGTGGAAAAATCAAGTGGAACTGCTCTGCTCCTTGCCGGAACGCTTGGCGTTTTTGCAATTGTACTTCAGCCACACGCCGGAATACAGGATGTTGCGCAGCAGATCGGCGTCCTCCACACAGGGCAGGCGCTCAAAACTTTTGGCACAGCGCGCCAGCAGCAATTCAAAGATCTCCCGCATCTCTTCCTCATAGCCGGGCTGTTCGCTCATGGTCTTGAGGGGGTTGTAGGCACCTTTTCGTTTATCGCGGGCCAGATCGTCGTAGGCATCCAGCAGGTAGATGAACTTGCCCAGGTTGAAGCCCAGGCTGCGCAGTTCCGGCGACCAGTGATCCTGTCTGTAGTCGAACAGTTCGGCCATCAGATCGCCAAAGCAGCCGGACACGGCGTCCAGATCCTCGCTGCCGGCGGCTTCGTACTCCGCCAGCCGATCCAGACAGCTGCGGATGGCCTTGCACTGCCGGGGCCAGCGTGCCTCGGCGTCGGTGCGGCAGCCGGACAGCAGTTTTTCATACCCCAGCCCCAGCGGGTTGTGGTCGTCCTTCCATTTGTCCTCGGCGTTGTAGTAGTGCAGCGCCACGCTCAGGTCGGCACAGTAATCGGTGGGGCCGCTGGAACGCCAGTTCACCCCATGCAGCGGGTGCACCGGGCAGCGGCTGCAGCCGGTGGAAAGCTCGCTCTCGCCCTCGTACAGGCTGCACAGCAGCAGATCCAGGAAGGTGAGGTCGTAGCTCAAAGTAAACCGCCCCCGCAGCCCGTGCAGCGCATCGATGCGGCGGCACAGCCCGCAGTAGGCGGTGCGGTAGCGCGCCTGCGCCTCCGGCGAGAGGGCGGTGTGGTTCGGGATCACATATCCAAACATGGTGTATCAGCTCTTTTTGATGAACTGGGTGCCGCAGCGGGGGCAGGAGATCTGGATGCGGCCGCGGCCGCGGGGAACCCGCAGCTTCTGGCGGCACTTGGGGCAGCGGTAGTAGTGGTAGAGCTTGCGGTTGGACCACTGATCCTTCAGGCTGCGGAACTTGCCGTCCACCCGGTCCTTCAGGGTGTAGTAGCGGTAGTTCTCCTCAGTGCGCTTGGAGATGTTGCGGCTCAGGGAGCGGTAATAGCAGAGAATCAGCAGCACCAGGCCCACCCAGGTGAACAGGCTGATGCGGGTGATCAGGCTGATGAGCAGCATCACGATGGAGCTGATGCTCAAAAACTGATTCAGGCCGTCGGTGCCATAGCGGCCGACCATGAACTGACGGAATTTTTCTTTCATACGATCAAGTCCTTTTCATTCAAAACAGCGGCCAGAGGCCTTCTGCGTGTTCTTTGCTTTTAGCATACCAGTCAACCATGATAAAACTTTGAACAGACTGCAAATCTATCATGAAAGGGACCGGATTTTACTTCCGGCAGCGGATGGTCAGATAGGCTTCGGTGTCCAGGGCGCCCTCCATGCGGCAGTGCAGCACGGCCCGCCCGGCTTCCCCGGTGGTGGCCAGATAAGTGCCCGCCATGCCGCCCCGCAGCGGCACGACAGAGGGGCCAAGGATCTTCACGGGGCCTTCGGTGCGCAGCTGTACGGCCTCGCCGCAGTAGGGCAGCAGGTTGCCGTTCTGGTCGATGGCGCGCAGGCTCACGGCGGCACAGTCCCAGGTGGGGCCGTCGGTCAGGATGGAGTTGTGCACCACGCATTCCAGACGGACGCTCTGCACAGGCTCCCGCACCACGGTGCGCACTGCCCGGCCGTGCCAGACGGCCTCAAAGCGGTATTCGGCGGCGGGGGTACCCAGCACGCCGATGTACTTGTAGTACATCCGCAGCAGGTCGTTCCAGCCCAGCCGCAGCGAGAGCATCCGCGCACGGGACAACGGTGAAAGCTCCATGGCGTCCCGGCGCAGCTCGTTCAGAATGGCGGCTACCTGCAGGGCAGAGGCCTGATCCATGCCCTCGTACTTTTCCAGCAGGGAGCCGACGAAATCGTTGATCTCGATGGGCGGGTGGGGCAGCGCCGCAAACCGGCCGCGCCGGTCAGGGGTGAACTCTGCCACGAAATCATTGCCGCGGTACAGGCGCACGCTCTCGGCGTTGGTGAACGCCCAGCAGGCTCCCGGCACACCGCCGGGCATATCGCCCAGCGCCATGGCGGAAGAGACTTCCAGCACGATGTCGGAGGGGGAGCGAGGCGCTTTCTGGCTGGCATACACGGCGGCGGAGAGCTTCGGGTTGCGGAACATATCCATCACGCCGTGGTAGCAGATGCGGTCGCCGCTGCCGAACTCCCGGTGGGTGTTGTAGTCAGCCAGGCACCAGCCAAAGCTGCCGGCCACGCCCTGTTGGGCGATGGAATCGTTGAGCACAGCGGCAAAGTACAGGGCCTGCACCAGCCGGTGGGCCTCGTCATCGAAGGGCTTTGCCGGGAAATTCTGCCCGACGAACTCACTGATGAGGTAGCCCTTGCGGGTGTCCGGTGTGACGGCGGCACGGGGTTCGCACCCGGAACCGCGGCCACGGTAATTGTAGTCGTTGTAGGCGTACACGTCCTCCAGCAGCTGTTCGCGGCGGCGGATGTGGGCACCTGCCGTGGGGCGGGTGGGATCCAGCCGGTGGATGGCCTCGTTGGTGCGCTTGTAAAATGCCTCGTCATCGGGGCTGCCGTTGACCCGGGCACCCCACAGGAACACACTGGGGTGATTGCGGCACTGGCACACCATCTCCCGGCAGTTCTGCAGGGCCTGTGCCTTCCAGGCCTCATCGCCGATGTGCTGCCAGCCGGGCATCTCGGTGAACACCAGCAGACCCAGTTCGTCGCAGGCGTCCAGAAACGCCTGGCTCTGGGGATAGTGGCTGGTGCGCACGGCGTTACAGCCCAGTTCTTTCTTGATGAACTGGGCGTCCAGCCGCTGCAGGCTGTCCGGCATGGCGTAGCCCTGATAGGCATAGCTCTGGTGGCGGTTGATGCCCCGCAGCTCCACCCGCTGGCCGTTCAGGTACAGCCCGCCGGCCACGAACTGGATGGTGCGGAAGCCGAACTGCACGGTCTTTTCGTCCAGCACCCGGTCCGGCAGGCCGCTGGTGCCCGGCCGGATGAGCCGCACCGTGAGGGTGTACAGGGTGGGGTGTTCGATGCTCCAGGGGTGCACCCCGTTCAAGGTGCCGGTGATGGGCAGGGCAAGTTCCCCGCGGTAAACGGCGCGGCTGCCGGAGGGGCTGCGGATCTCGGCCTGCAGGGTGCAGCCCACCGTTTCGCCCACGGTGGCGGTGTAGATGCGGAAATCGCCCTCCGCCCGCGCCTCCACGAACACGTCCCGCAGGTAGGCGGGTTCTTTGATATCCAGGCTCACGGCACGGTAGATGCCGCCGTAGGTCAGGTAGTCGATGGAGCCGCCGAAGGGCGGGATGTTCAGATCCTCACGGCTGTCGCAGCGCACGGCCACCACATTCTTCTTGCCAAGATGCAGCGCGCTGGTCAGATCCACGGTGAAGGCGGTGTAGCCGCAGCCGTGGTGGAACAGCCGCCGCCCGTTGCAGAACACGGTGGCGTCGTGGGCAATGGCCCCGAAGGTGAGCAGGACGGTGCGGCCCGCCCACTCGGCAGGGGCAAAGAACTCTCGGCGGTAGCCGCATAGGCACTGGTATTCGTTTTCGCTGCAATAGTTATAGGGCAGGGTCTTGACCGTGTGCGGGATGCGCACCGGCTCCAGCTCCAGCCCGGTGCACTCGGGGCGCACCAGTGCGGGGTCGAAAACAGGGCAAAACAGCCAGCCATCGTTCCAGTCGTAGTGTTCCATAGTCGGATCTCCGTCCTAGCAAAGTTACTTTACTTCTTATAGTAGCACAAAGTTATGAACGAAAAAAGCACCGCACGCCTTTTTTGCACAGTTTTTGGCAGCGGGCGGGGTAGAGTGCCTGCAAAAACAAAAAATGCTCCCCCGTGATGGGGGAGCACAGCGCTCAGCGGATGAAGTTCGTCATGGGGCGGGGCGGGTTCTGCGG
>CABQHF010000070.1 GCA_902463905.1 uncultured Faecalibacterium sp.
GCATTGTCATACCAAGCCATTGTTGAATACCGCTCCCTCTTTGCAAATAATCTCCTGCCGCTGTTCGGTCAGCGACAGGATTAGTATAGCACAGATTCTGACAGATATGTGAATTTTTGCCTGTTTTTGTCAAGATTCGCCAAGAATACCGGCCATAGTGCCGGTTGCAAGTCGTTTTTCTTGGATAAATTGCCCAATCCCGGCGCCGCAGCATCTGTTGCCGGACATCATACACAGAAGGAGATTTTTGCATGAACTACCCTGCCATCCCTCGTGAATTTTTCAATGGAGACTGCTTCGACGCCTACCGTATTCTGGGCGCACACCCCTGCACGGCCCCGGACGGAGCCGAAGGCTGGCGGTTTGCCGTCTGGGCACCCGGTGCCACCGCCATCGAGGTGTGCGGCGGCTTTGACGGCTGGGAAACGGGCGTGCCCATGGAGCGCGCCGAGACCGGTGTGTGGAATGCCTTTATTCCGGGGCTGGCCGAAGGCAACCTTTATAAATACCGCGTCCACGGAGCCGACGGCAGCGTGGTGATGCGCAGCGACCCCTACGCCTTTTCCACCGAGCTGCGCCCCGGCACGGCCAGCAAGCTGGCAAAGCTGGATTTTGCCTTTGACGACCACGCCTGGATGGAGCGCCGCGACAAATGCCGCAACCGCCCGCTGAACATCTATGAGCTGCACGCCGGCAGCTGGAAGCACAAACCCGGCAGCACCCAGCCCGACGGCTCGGACGGCTGGTACAACTACGAGGAACTGGCCAAGGAGTTGATCCCCTGGCTGCTGAACCACCACTTTACCCATGTGGAACTGCTGCCGCTGGCCGAGCACCCCTTTGACGGCAGCTGGGGCTACCAGACCACCGGTTATTTCTCGGTGACCAGCCGCTACGGCACCCCGGCTCAGTTTGCTTCCTTCGTCAATGCCTGCCACCGCATGGGCATCGGCGTGATCATGGACTTTGTGCCGGTGCACTTTGCGGCCAACGCCGACGCACTGGCCAAATTTGACGGCACCTACCTGTATGAGTACGACAGTGACGTAGGCCACAGCGAGTGGGGCACCTGCAATTTCAACTACTACCGTCGGGAGGTGTGCAGCTTCCTGAGCAGCGCCGCCGGGCTGTGGATGGACGTGTACCACTGCGATGGCATCCGCATGGACGCCATCTCCCGCGCACTGTACTGGCAGGGCGACCCCAACCGCGGTGTGAATGAGGGCGCGGTCAACTTCCTGCGCAGCCTGAACCACGGGCTGAACAAGCGCTGGCCCACCGGAATTTACATGGCCGAGGACTCCACCAACTTCCTCAAGGTCACCGCTCCCACCCGCTACGACGGTGTGGGCTTCGACTACAAGTGGGACATGGGCTGGATGCACGACACGCTGGACTACTTTGCCACCCCCTTCGGGGAGCGGCCGGGCATCTACGGCAAGCTGCTGTTCAGTATGCACTACTTCTATAACGAACTGTATCTGCTGGCGCTGAGCCACGACGAAGTGGTACACGGCAAAAAGACCATCATCGACAAGCTGTGGGGCAGCTACGCGGAAAAATGCGCCCAGCTGCGCACCCTCTATTTTTATATGTACATGCACCCGGGCAAAAAGCTCAACTTCATGGGCAACGAGCTGGGACACTTCCGGGAGTGGGACGAAAAACGCGAACTGGACTGGGATCTGCTCAAGTACCCCTTCCACGATGCTTTCCAGAAGTATTTTGCCCGCCTGAGCCTGGTGTACGCCACCGAGCCCGCCCTGTTTGACGGCGAATACAACCCCGACTGCTTTGAGTGGGTGTCCAGCGAGAGCTGTACCGAGGGCGTTTACGCCTGGCTGCGCAAGGGCCGGGGCCAGAACCTGCTGTGCATCATGAACACCCAGGATCACGCCCACAAAAAGTTCCCGCTGTACCTCAAGTTCCCCTGCTCTGCGGAACTGGTGCTGGACACCGAGGCCGCCGAGTGGGGCGGTGCCCACAAGGGCCGCCGCAAGCTGTACTTCCACACCGCCGACGGCGGCGTGTACGGCCGGGATTACACCCTCACCGTAGATCTGCCCGCCATGGGCAGCTGTCTGCTGCGCCTGACCCCGGAGGCCCCCAACCCGGACGCCGCCCGCATCAGTGCCAACAAGGCCATGACCCAGAAGCGCCGTGCCGCCCGCACCGCTGATAATTCCAGAAAGTAATATTTGTGCAAAAATGTCCTGTCTGCTCTGAAAGCGGCGGGACATTTTTTGCTTTTGCCTGCCGGACGGCTGGACAGTGCCCCCTGTGGTTTGCTATACTGTAGACTGTGAAATTGTGTTGTGTGTAACTTACACTTTAAGGAGGAATTTTTCTTCATGTCAGCAACTCTTTCCAAGCTGCGCATCTCGTGGGTGAGCAAAGCCCTGCTGGGCTATGTCGTGTCCGCGCTGGCGCTGGTGGTGCTGGGCGTTGCCGCTCCGGGCAGCGCCGTGTTCTTCCCGCTGGTGAGCCTGTGGTGCAACCTGGCCCTGTTCGGGCTGGTGCTGGTGGTGCTGCGGGTGGCAGGCATCGAGTTCGACCTGTTCCACTGGGCCGTGATCATCGGTTTCTGGGCGGCAGCGCTGCTCTACTTCTACTGGGCCGAGACCCGCCGCAGCTTCATATACATCTGGGATTACGTCAACTACATCAGCAAACAGTATGGTGCCGAAGCTGCCTTTGCCCAGCCCCCCATGACCGGCTTCCACTATATCTTCGACTCCCTGGCCGAGGACTACACCAACTTCATCACCCTGTTCATCGAGTTCCCGTTCTGCCTGACCGACCGCACCGGCGACAGCTTTGCGATCTGCCAGGTGTTCAGCATCGTGCCCATGCTGCTGCTTCTGCTGGCCGGTCTGGTGGTCAAGGTAGGGCAGATGCTGCAGGTGAAGAACCGCTTCTGGTTTTTCCTCATTGGCCTGTCCTGGACTTTTACTTACCCGTGGCTGCGCATGAGCGCCGTGCTGAGCCAGCCGGACTGGTTCGGCCTGATCTTTGCCTTCAGCATCCTGTTGCTGACGTTGGATTTCCGCTTTGAAAAGCTGGACTTCCCCCGGTTCGGGCTGCTGTTCCTGTCCACGGCAGCCATCATCCTGTCCCGCCGGTGGTATCTGTACTTCGTGGTGGGCTACTACTTTGCCTACGCCGTGCTGGTGCTGGTGAGCAGCGCCCGCATTGCCAAAGTGGGCCGGAAGCAGGAGGCCCTGCTGCAGTTGCGCAACCTCATCCTGTTCGGCCTGATGTCCATGGTGGCCATGGTTATCCTGCTGTGGCCGCTGGTGAGCCGCATTCTGGGTTACAACTACTCCGACCGCTATTCCTACTACAACGGCGGCGGCCTTGCTGCCGAGATCAGCCTGCAGTTCTGGCGCATGGGCCTGCTGAACCTCGTGCTCATCGGGCTGGGCCTGTGGTTCTGCTTCAAGCGCAGAAAGATGCCCGCCCTGCCCTGCCTTGCCGGGCTTGAGATCCTTCTGGGCATGCTGCTGTTCACCCGCATCCAGAACACCGGCTCCCACCAGATGCTGCTGTTCCTGCCGGGGTGGTTCATCCTGTTCCTGCTGGGCGCAGCGGCGCTGGCCGAGGGCATCACCCGCCGCCGGAACCTCAAGATCGCCTACTGGGTGTTCACCCTCATGTTTGCCACCTCGGTGCGCTGCTCCCCGCTGACCACCATCGCCCTGCCGGATATCGTGATCGACAACTTCCCGCTGGCCTCCACCAAGGAATTCGTCCGGCTGGACGGCCTGATCTACGACCGCAAGGATCTGCCCCAGATCCAGGCCATCGCCAAGTGGATCGACAGCCACTGCGCCGATGGCGAGGTGACCTACATGATCCCCCACGATATGCTCTACTGCTCGGATCACTTCAAGAACTGCTTTTTGCCGGAAACACCCATCAACAGCAAGCTGTCCTTCGGCTTCTCGGTGCCCGGCACCCACGATTTCCCCATGCAGTTCTTTGAGGCCAAGTATGTCATCACTGCCGACCCCTTCCCCCAGACCTACGTCGGCAACGGCGAAATGTCTCACAAGCTGAACGAACAGTTCCTCGCCGTGCGCGACGAATATTTTGAGCTGGAAGAGACCTTCGATATGGGCAACGGCACCACCTTTACCATCTGGCGGCGCACCAAGGCCCCCACCCGCGCCGAGGTGGAGTACTACCTCAGTGCCTTTACCGAAGAAAATGCCAAGTACCCGGAGATGTTCTCGGAACTTGCTGAAAACTGGCTTGCCGCCCGTGGGCTGTGAGCTTTGAACCAAAAGGAGATCCCTGCCATGGAACAAACTGCAAATACCTTGCCGCAGGTCACACTGGGGCAGTACAAGGGCCTGCCGATCACCCGCCGGGTGCGCCCGGTGACCGAAGCCGCCGTTGCTTCTGAACTGAAAAGCCTTGCCCGCCGTCATGCGCCTTTCTGCGCCACCAGCGCCCCCGCTGCCCGGGGGATGCGGGTCACGCTGGATTTTGAGGGCTTTCTGGACGGCGCGCCCATCCCGGACAGCCGCATGGAACAGGTGGCCGTGACACTGGGCACCGCCCAGCTCATGCCTGCCGCCGAGCAGGCCGTGTACGGCCACTGCGCCGGAGAGACCTTCCGCTTTGATTTCACCTACCCGGACGAGTTCCGCGTGCCGGAGCTCTCCGGCAAAACGGCGCAGTTCGAGATCTGCCTGCACACGGTGGAGCAGAAGCAGGAACCCACCGTGGACGATGCCCTGGCCCAGCGGCTGGGCTTTGCCACGCTGGACGCCCTGCGGGAGAGCATCCGTGCCAAGAAAGCGGCTTCTCACGAGGCCAACGCTGACCGTCTGGCTGAGGCTGCCCTGCTGGACCTGGCCGGGGCCAATCTGACCGTGGAGCTGCCAGCTGCCGTGCTGGACCAGAACGCCGACCACGCGCTGCAGCAGCTGAAGGATAAGCTTTCCCGGAGCCGCTTCTCGCTGGAGCTGTACTGCCAGGCCAACAACACCACGCCGGAACAGCTGCGGGCCGGCTATCGCCAGGACGCCGCACGCCGCATGCGCGCGATGCTGGCCGTGCCGGCCATTGCACAGGCCGAGAACATCACTGTGAGCAATGAGGAAGTGGACGCCGAATACGCCCGTCTGGCCCGGCTGCACGGCAACCCGGAGGAGGAGATCCGCCGGGTTCTGGCCCGTGATGCTGTGGCCGCCGCCCTTACCAACCAGAAGGTCCAGCGCTTTCTGCTGGACCATGCAGCTGTCACGTCGATCGTAGAAAAGGAGTGATCGTATGGGCTTTTTTACAAGAGCTGCGATGGATGCACTGATGAAAACCACCCATCCGGAGATCAACCGCCGCCAGTGCTGGAACCTGCACCCGCACCGCAAATCCTGCACGGCCTGCAAGGATATCTGCCCCTACGGCGATCAGATCTTTACCCGTCCCAACCTCGTTAAGGATTGGGACCCCTGCACCGACTGCGGTCTGTGCGTCTCCGTATGCCGCAGCCGCTGCATCTCCCCCTCGCCGGAGCAGGTGGAGCGCGACACCTCTGCCGCCGACACCGACAACGATACCATCTGGATCGGCTGTGAGAAGTCGGCCCGCAAAAACTCCATGGTGCGCGCCTGCATCGCGTCCCTTTCCTGGGAGGCGCTGGCCTATCTGGCCCTGAACAAAAAGATCGTGCTGGACCTGACCCCCTGCGGCGAGTGCGAGAACGACACCTGCGCCGACCAGCTGCGGGCCGAGCTGACCCGCCTGGTGGAGTTCTTCGGGGAAACGATGTTCGAGGCCCGCTTCACGCTGGCCTATGAGCCGGACGAAGCCCCTTACCACGTCAAGGAGCTCACCCGCCGCGAGATGTTCGAGCAGGTGGGCCACGGCTCCAAGAGCGGCACCAAACAGCTGCTGCGCATGCTGCCCGGCCTGCGCGCCGACGAGGACGGCGGTGCAGACTTCCGCCTGCTGCTGCACCAGCGTACCAGGCAGCTCAAGGCCGCCATGCCGGACAATCCCCTGCACTACGGCTGCTATCTGCCCAGTTTCACCGACAAGTGCTTTGCCTGCGGCAAGTGCGAAAAAGCCTGCCGTGCAGGCGCCCTGAAGCAGGAGGACCTGCCGGACGGCCAGACCCGCATGGTGGTCACCCCGTGGAAGTGCAGTGAGTGCGGCGTGTGCGTGGCGGCCTGCTCCAACAAGGGGCTGGACGGCATGAAGCTGCGCCAGCTCACCACCCTTGGCCCGGTGAGCCTGCACAAGTGCACCAAGACCCTGTGCAAGAACTGCGGCAAGCCCATTGCTCCGGACAGCGCCGAGGGCCTGTGCTCGGTGTGCCGCATCAAGGAGCGCACCAAACAGCGGCAGGAAGAAGCCCGTGCCCGCGCACAGAAGCTCAAGGAAGAGCGGGAGGCCAAAAAGGCCGCCGAGGAAGCCGCTAAGGCGGCAGAGCAGGCAGCTGCCCCGGCTGCAGAACCTGCCGTGGAGGCCGCTGCCCCCGCCGCACCGCAGTCCGTGGCTGCCATGCTCACCGATGAGGCTGCCGCTGCTGCCGGTGCAGAAACTGCCGCCGCTGTGCCCAAAACCGATTGACGCCGCGCGGATTCAATGTTATACTTGCGTTGGTTACCCGTTGGTAGCTGTACGCTGTTACAAAGAGGTAACGGATGGATTCCGTTGCCTCTTTTTTCGGTTTGTGCCTGCGGGGCAATTTCATCCGATCCAGACCCGAATCTGAAAGAAAGAGGGATTTTTTATGCGTCATACCATTACCCGCCGCCAGTTCCTGAAAGTCGGCGGCGCCGCTGTTGTTTCCACGGCGGCAGCCGGCCTGCTGAGCAGCTGCGGCGGCTCGTCCGCTTCCGGCAGCTCCACCGGCGGCTCCGGCAGCAGCACCTACACCCTGCTGTACTCCCGTCAGCCCGCCACCCTGAACTATCTGATCTGCTCCGCAGACCCGGACCTGTACCACGGCACCCAGTGCGTGGACACGCTGGTGGAGTACGACAACCGCGGCAAGATCCGCGAGGGTCTGGCTACCACCTGGGAGTGGGATGCGGATACCCTGACCTGGACCTTCCACCTGCGGGACGAGAACTGGGTGGACTGCAACGGTGAGGTGCTGGGCCCGGTCACCGCACAGGACTTCGTGGATGCGCTGCAGTATGTGCTCACCCCGGCCTATGCATCCTCCACGGCCAGCCTGGTCACCCCCTATGTGGCCGGTGCCGAGGATTACTACAACTATCTGTTCTACAAAGCCAGCGCCGAGAACGGCACCGTGGCTGAGGACGGCACCACCTACACGCTGGAAGCCGACGGCTCGGTGACCGCCGCAGCCACCGATGGCACCACCACGAGCTATGCTCCCGTGGATTTTGATACCGTGGGCGTCAAGGCCGTGGACGAGCACACCCTGACCTATACGCTGTGCTTCGACTTTCCCGGTTTTGTCAGCCTGCTGAGCTACGCTCCCTACGAGCCGGCCTACGGCCCCCTGCTGGAAGAGCTGGGCGACCAGTTCTGCACCAGCGCCGAGACCGCCTGCAGCTGCGGCGCGTTCTATCTGGCGGAGTATGTGCCGCTGGAAAGCTGGGTGATGAAGAAAAACCCCGAAAACTACGACAAGGACAACGTCTACATCGACACCATCCGCTACATCTACAACCAGGAAGAGCTCATCAGCGGCCCGGAAATGGTCCGGCGCGGCGAGATCGACCAGGCCACCATCAGCTCCGACATCCTCGACAGCTGGCTGTCCGACGACACCACCAAGGATATGGTGTCCATGGAGCGCCCGGAGACCGGCAAGAGCTACTTCTACATCTTCAACTTCCTGCCCTACGCCCACGAGTTCTCCAACTGGAACGTCACCGGCGTGGACGCCCAGTATGAGCCGGACAACTGGGCCAAGGCGGTCAACAGCACCAACTTCCGCAAGGCCTTCCTGTACGCCATCAATCCGTCGGTCACGCTGGCCGTCACTGCCCCGGAAGGCTACGACAACTACAAGCTGCACACCATCACCCCGCCGTCCTTCTGCGCCAACAGTCAGGGCGTGGACTACACCGAATGCGGCGATCTGGCCAACCTGTCCGACTTCTTTGACGAGGCAAAGGCCAAGGAATACCGCGACGCCGCTGTGGAAGAGCTGACAGCCGCCGGAGCCACCTTCCCCATCAAGGTGCAGTACCCCTACAACCCCGCCGTGGTGGACTGGGACAAGCAGTGTCAGGTGTTCAAGCAGCAGGTGGAGGGCGTTCTGAACGACGGCTTCGACTTTATCAACATCATCATCACCCAGGGCCCCTCCGACAACTTCCTGAACGCCGTGCGCCGTGTGGGTGCCTATGAGCTCATGTCCTACTACTGGGGTGCCGACTACTCCGACCCCGAGACCGAGGTGTACCCCTTCTATCAGGAAGCCGGCGACCGCGGCACCTGCTATGCGTTCCTGCGCACCGGCGTGGAGGACGGCATCATCACCGGTGAGACGGCCGAGTACGTCATGACCTACATGGACATGGTGGAGCAGGCCAAGGCCATCACCGAGGATCTGGATGCCCGGTATGAAGCCTTTGCCAATGCCGAGGCCTATCTGATCCAGAATGCCCTGGTGGTGCCGCTGGGCCTGCCCGTGCCGCCGTACATTGCCACCCGCCTGAACCTGTGGGAGGGTCAGTACGCCCCCACCGGCCTTTCGTCCAACCGCCTGAAGGGCGTGCACATCCTAGACCACTACGTCTCCATGGACGAGTACGACCAGAACCGGGATGCCCGGTAAATCATTCTGAATATCCTCCGCTTCGCTTTGGATATTTTCAGCGGAAGTTCATTTTTAGTTGCAACTCGGAAAAATCTGCGGATTTTTCCGAGTTGCTTTTTCACGGGAAGGGAACTCCCTCCGTCTGCTTCGCAGCCGTGACTGAGGGAGTTCCCACCTCCTTTTCAACAGCTTTTGCTCAAAAAATCTTCAAATCACTTTTCAAAATCAAGAAATTGCGGTATTCTATTCTTATCTGTATTTCAAAAGAAAAAGAGAGGTGCACACTATGGTGCAATATCTCGCAAAGCGCATCGGGCGTTCTCTGCTGACGCTGTTCATCATTGTAACGCTGGTGTTCTGCCTGCTGCGGCTCATGCCGGTGGAAGGCTATTTTGCAAACT